>JBPCIQ010000019.1:0-13676 GCA_051006135.1 Pyrinomonadaceae bacterium
CGAGAAGAGCTGCTGAGAAAAGAGTTTGACGGCGAGCGCAATGTGCTGAAGACTCGGATCGAGTCTTTAGAGCAGCTGGCCAAAGAACAAAGTGAGCAGATTGCGAGACTCTCTCAACAGTTGGAGAAAGCCTACGGCCAGGTTCAGGACATTGCCGTCAGAACCGTCGAGGGTTCTTCACACTCGAAGTCGCTGGGCGGGTTGACCACGGACCAAGGCCGCAAGCAGACGCTGGAGCAATAGGCCGATCAGGCGCTGGCGCGCTGGGCGAAGTAGTTGACGCTTGAATTCCCAGCGCGGCCATGCCGCAAACATAAAGACGACTGAGTTTCCGTGGTGGGCATTTTGAAGTCAGGAGGAAAGCGTGAAATCAGCCGCGGAAACGCGAATGAACGCGAATCTGAAATAAAAAGCGAAAACGGAGAAATTCTGGTGTAGCAAGAAGATCGACGATCATCACACGACGTCTTTTTCTTACGTCCTTTTTCAGATTCGCGTTCATTCCGTTTAATCCGCGGCTGATTCTTCAAACTGACCCACTACCCGAGTTTCACCACGGTATCTGCCCGTCGCCGACGAGCTGGGATGGTTTGCGTGAGACTTCTTGACGGGTAAACAAGATCTTGCGCTCTTGTTTCATCCAGGTTAGGGCCTTTTCGCGTCAAACTACAAAACTGTCCGGTAGTTTCATATTTCGAGTTCCATAGAAGACGATCCACGAAATTACACTAACCAACACGAATACTTAGTGAGATGATCAACTGGTCCACAATCCGCAAAGAATTTCCCGTAACCGAGAAGTTTGCGTATCTAAATACGGCGGCGGCCGGGCCGCTGGCGCGCCCTGTGATGGAAGCGGGAGCGGAGTATTACCGTCAGATGATGGCTGATGGTGATGTGCACTGGGATGAATGGCGGGTCAGGCTGGAGGTTGTCAGGAAGAGGATTGCAGAGTTCATTAATGCCCAGCCAGATGAGATTGCGTTAACCACTAATACCTCCTCCGGCATGAACATTATCGTTGATGCGCTCGAGGGGAGAGGCAAGGTTATTTCATGTGACCTTGAGTTTCCAGTTTCGACGATTCCCTGGTTGCACCGCGGGATACCGGTGCACCAGGTTAAGAACGTCGAAGGTCAGATTCACCTGAGCGATATTGAGCGCGCAATGACCGGCAAAACCGGCGTGATCTGTCTTAGCCATGTCCAGTTCTCTAATGGATTCAGAATTGATCTCGAGAATCTGGGCAAGAACAAGAAAACTCACGCTCTGGTCGTGAACGCGAGTCAGTCTGCAGGCGTGTTCGAGATTGACGTCAAGCGGATGGGTATCGATGCATTGTGCTCTACCGGCCACAAGTGGATGCTTTCAGGTTATGGCTCGGGTTTTGTCTACCTGAGCAGGGAACTGTTATCCCGGTCGCGGCCGCGCTCTATCGGCTGGCTTAGTGTGCAAGATCCTTATGGGGACCGTAATACCGAAGTCGACGTGCGCACGGATGCGGCCGCGCGTGGGGAGCTCGGATGTCCACATTTTGCGGGAATTTTTGCCATAGGTGCCTCCGTCGATTTCTTCGCCAGCATCGGATCCAAAAACATCGAAGAGCGTGCCCTTTCGCTAAATCGTACTCTAACCGATCAGCTGATTGAATCGGGCTGGAATGTGCTTTCACCGCTCAGTTCGGATAGTTCCCGTTCGGCTGAGACCCTGGTCAAGGTAGACAATCCTCAGGCCTTTGTTGGCGCACTGGCGGAGAGAGGTGTAATCGTCACTCAGAAACCCGAAGGGATACGGGTGGCAACTGACTTTTTCAATAATGAAGATGACATTGAACTCCTGCTACAGGCGCTAGAAAGGACTCGCGACTGATTTTCACCGTTTGGCACTGCCACGTGCTTTTGGTTTTGCCGGAGGCTTGGCTTTCTTAGTCGGCCTCTCTACCACTTCGCCACCGATATGCTTTCGCGCGAGGCGGATGAAGGTCTGCACGATTGGTGATTCATAGCCGCCGCTGAGCCGGGCGATCCCGAGTTCCCAGTTGATCTGGGCGCCTTCGATCCACCATCGGACGAGCCGACCCCTCTCGACCTCTTCGCGCACTGATTTCAGCGGCACGATGCCCACGCCCATGTCTTCCTCCACCATCCGTCTGATAGCTGCCTGGCGGCTCAGTTCCATCGACACAGTGAGCGTCACACCAGCCTGCGCGAAAAACTGATCAATCAACCGGCGCGTGTTTCCCCCGCGTTCGCCCAGGATCAGCTTCTCACCTGCCAGCGTGTATGCGCTCACTGTACGCTGCTTCGCAAGCGGGTGGCGCGGTGAGGCGATCGCCACGAGCTGATCCCCGTTGAGTCGCTCAGTCTGAATACTGCGAGCCTCTACAGGGAGAGAAACAAACGCGAGGTCCAATTCGCCTGCCTGTATCTGATGGACCAGGGCATCGCTGGTTCCAGAGATAACGCTGACTTCCGCCCCCGCGTGTTGCTTGCGAAGCTCTTTGAGGATTTTAGGGAGCGGATCGCTCGTAATACCAGCCGAAGCACTGCCAATTCGCAGGCGGCCTCGCTCGGCACCGGCAAGCTCGGCTATCTCATCCTGAGCGGCGTCGTGTTCGCGGAGAATGAGTCGAGCACGGTCCAGCAAATGCTCTCCTGCTTCGGTTAGGATTACGCGTCTTGGCGCCCGGACAAACAACCGGGCCCCCAGTTCATTTTCCAACTGGCGGATCTGCATGCTAATGGCGGCCTGCGTGACGTGCACGCGTTGAGCGGCAGCCGTGAACGTGCCGGTTTCGGCAATCGCGACAAACGCTCTGAGTTGTCTAATCTCCATTAAATTCTCCCAGTATCAAGCCGGGTTATCGGAATAATAAATTCTTTTAGTTTCCATTATAAATGATCGTTGCTTAGAATAACCAAGAATACTGGTCGAACAACCAAGATTACTTGTCCTTTCCTAATCGTTGCTTAGCAGCGGCGGCGAAACGATATGGTTAGCTCTGAGCGAAGATCAGCGGATGTATTAACCCCTCGGCGCCTGCGTTCGCAAAACGTAGTCGTTGGTGTCGATGGCGGGGGGACCAAGACACATGCTGTCATCCTCGATACGGCCGAGCGAGTGCTCGGTGAAGGAACAGCTGGTCCGTCGAACCCGCTCCGTGTAGGAATCGCAAACGCCGCGGCAGCAGTACGCCAGGCAATCGATAAAGCTTGCGAGGCAGCCCAGGTGCGCCGGTCCGATATCGTTGCCGCAGAAGTAGGTCTGGCTGGTGCGCGTCGCATTGAGTTGCGCGCGCGCGTGCGCGAGGCCCTGAGCAATATCGGGTTCCACGATATTGCTGTTGTTGGCGATGCTGAGATCGCGCTCTATGGAGCATCGGATGGCGCACCAGGCGTCGTGGTGATCGCAGGAACTGGCTCAATATGCTGTGGCATCAATGCCAGCGGTAAACGCGTCTACGCTGGTGGCTGGGGTCCGGTGGCAGGAGATGAAGGAGGTGGCGCCTGGATCGCTCGACGCGCCTTGCGTGCCATTGCTCACGCCTCTGATGGTCGTGGCCCCCGGACTTCCCTGACGACAGCCGCGTGCGCCCATTTCCACGTGAGTGCTCCCGACGATCTTTCTACTGCCCTCTATGCCCCGACTATAACGAACGAGCGTATTGCGGGATTCGCCAAACAGGTGATTGAAGCCGCGCACGCAAAGGACCAGGTGGCTCTCGAAATAATCGCTGAGGGGGGACGAGAACTTGGTCTTGCGGCCATGGCGGTAATTCGCAACTTGAAGATGCATCAGGAGCAATTCCAGGTGGCTTATGTTGGAGGAGTGTTCGACGCCGGCGGTGAGCTTGTGTTAGCGCCTATGCGTGAACAGATCAGGCAGATAGCGCCTCAAGCGTATCTGGCGTCCCCGCGGATTGCTCCGGCGGTGGCTGCCGCGCGCATGGCGCGCGCACGCTCAAATCGCATCGCTCTCGCGGGCTAAACATCCCAGCAAAAATGAAATCAGAAACTCCCGAATCGCTTCCCATCACCGAACAGGAAAATCCCCGTACTTCGAATCTGAGCTCACTTTCTCTCAGTGACATAGTGCGCCTGATGAATGAAGAGGATGCGCTCGTCTCTGCCGCAGTCGCCGATGTTCTTCCCCAGGTGGTCGAAGCCGTGACCGGAATCGTAGCGAGACTGAGCGGAGCTGGCCGGCTCTTTTATATCGGAACGGGCACATCAGGTCGCCTTGGTGTACTCGACGCGTCGGAATGCCCGCCCACTTTCGGTGTCTCACCCGATCTGGTTCAAGCAGTGATCGCAGGTGGATACGAGGCATGTTTTCGCGCGGTTGAGGCGTCGGAAGACGACGCTAAAGCCGCGCAGGAGGATCTCAAAGCGCTGGGCTTCACGAAAAAGGACGCGCTCGTTGGCATCGCGGCATCAGGGCAAACGCCTTATACGGTCGGCGCTGTCTCATACGCACGCGCGATTGAGGCTTTTACAGTTGCGCTCACGTGCGTTCCCGATTCTCCTATCACCCGAGCTGCTGACGTAAGCATCGTTCCAGTCGTCGGTCCCGAAGTTATTACCGGCTCAACTCGACTCAAGGCTGGATCGGCGCAAAAGTTGGTGCTTAACATGCTATCGACCGCCACCTTGGTCAAGCTCGGATATGTATCAGGCAACCGTATGTCGAACCTGCTGCCGCGCAACGTCAAACTCCGCGCCCGCTCGCTACGCATCTTCAGTGCCGAAACGGGGTCAGATGAAGAAACATCCCGCGCCGCGCTTGAGCGCGCGGGCGGCGACCTGCGTGCAGCGCTCGTCATGAACAAAAGCGGTCGCTCACGCGAAGATTCAGAAGCGGCGCTTGCGGCATCCGGGGGTGTTGTCGAACACGCGGTCAAAATTCTTTCAAGTTAGTCAGCGAGCTACTCGATTAACCGCTCTATGTGTCTGTCATGCTCCATCCAGCCTTAGAAGGCGCGCGCGCGTGCATTTTCGATGCGGGAGGCACACTGGTTCATCCCGACTGGCCCCGCCTTTCCCGCATAGCGGCAGAGGTGTCCGGGGTCCACTTTAAAAGCAAGGAAATGGGCTCCGCCTTTAGGAGGATGCTGAGAGTTGTTGGAGGGGAAATGCAACGCGAAGGGTTCGTTATGCCGGAGGAGATGAAGCGGGCGCACTGGACCTTTCGACGTGTGTACAGCGATCTTGGTCTGGACGAGGCGAGCTGTGCGAAAGTGGTAGAACGTCTCGAAGAGTCGCACGTCGAGCGGCACGTTTGGTGCGACATTGACCCGGAAGTCCCACACGTACTTGATGAGTTAAAACGGGAGGGGTTGATTATAGCTGTCATCTCGAACACGGAGGACGGGCGTTTGATTGACTCGCTTGATGCGGCCGGCATCTCGGACCGCTTTGATCTGCTCATCGACTCTCACGTCGTCGGCCTTCGCAAACCCGAGCCTGCCATATTCGAGCTTACGCTCGAACGCCTCGAGCTTCGGCCACAGGAGGCGGCCTACGTCGGAGATTCTTACGTGCACGACGCGCTGGCTGCGCGTGCGATTGGACTGCGTGGGATCCTGCTTGACCCGCTAGATCTTCATCCGGAAAGCGTTTGCCCGCGCATCAGTTCGCTGGGTGAGTTGATTAAGCAGGAGTCAGAAGTCAGAATTCAGGATCGCTAGTGGTCAGTGGTCAGTAGTCATTAGTTCTTCTTCATAAAGATGCGCGCGATAGACCTCGTCATTATCTTCGGCTACCTGATTGGCATCACGCTGTTCGGTGTGTGGTTCTCGCGCAAACAGAAAACCACCCGTGACTACTTTCTTGGCGATCGAACTGTGCCCTGGTGGGCCATTGCTGCATCCATCGTCGCAACTGAAACCTCTACCATCACATTCATCTCAGTTCCCGGGATTGCATTCGCCCGCGGCGGTAATTTTCAGTTTCTCCAACTGGTTGTTGGTTACATGTTGGGGCGAATAGTCATCGCGCTGCTTTTCATTCCGTCTTATTTTCGCGGCGAGCTCATGACCGTCTATGAACTCCTGGAGCGACGTTTTGGCAATCGCATCAAGATGCTTGCAGCATCCCTGTTCGTTGTTATGCGAAACATCGCAGACGGCATTCGCCTGCTGCTGACTGCATTTGTGTTGGCGGCTGTTTACACCGCATTTCAACCCCATGCGAACACCGAAACGATCGTAATTGCTTCAGTAGTACTGCTTGGCGTCGTGATGATTATCTTCACCTATTTCGGAGGAATGGAGGCGGTTATCTGGGTCGAGGTGGTGCAACTGGGAATCTACCTTGTTGGCGCGGCAATGGCCGCCCTGGTTCTAATTATGGCTATCGACGGTGGTTGGAGCGAGGCGATTGCACTGGCAGAACAATACCAAAAAATTGACTTCGTAGATTCAGGATTCAGGTCGACAAGTTACGCCTTTACCGCTCCGTTTACGGCCAGTGTTTTCAACTTTTCCTTGCCGATTGATCTAACGAAGACATATACGCTCTGGGCGGGACTGCTCGGTGGATGTTTCCTGACTATGAGCACGCACGGAACCGATCAATATCTTGTGCAACGTTACCTTTGCACAGACAAGCCGCGACGCGCGGCAGCAGCGCTTTTATCCAGCGGCGCAGTTGTGTTTGGCCAGTTTATTGGGTTTCTGTTCATTGGCGTGCTGCTGTTTGCTTTCTACCAGCCGTTCAAAGATCCGCTCTTTACGAATTACGCCGAAGCCTGCGCAAAGCTACAGCCTGCCTCGGCCGCAAAGTGTTTCTCCGATCCCGCGTTTGCGCAAGCCGCCAGCGCAAATTACCCATTCACCGGAGGCGATCGCGTTTTCCCTGACTTCATCACAAAGTACATGCCTTCCGGACTCTCGGGTTTGGTTGTTGCCGCAATCTTTGCCGCCGCGCTTTCTTCATCACTCAACTCAATCGCCTCAACGTCGATAAACGATCTCTACAAGCCCTTCAATCCTGGACGGGATGACAAACACTATCTGCGCGTGTCTCACTGGTTGACGCTGGTGTGGGGTTTTGTGCAAATCAGTGTCGCATTAGTAGTTATGCGACAGAATCGCTCCGCGCTCGATCAGGCTTTGTCCGTAGCCTCTTTAGTTAATGGCCCAATACTCGGTGTGTTTTTGGTAGGAACATTCCTGCGGCGCGTTAGCGAGCCACCTGCGCTTTTAGGAATGTTGACCAGCATGGTAGTGATGACGTACATCCGTTTCTGGACGCCGATTGCCTGGACCTGGTATGTCCTTATCGGAAGTGTGATAACTTTTCTTGTGGCGTGGATCGCAGGATTTGCCTTTGACCCCGCTCCGAGAGAGCGCCGCGATCAGCTTTCACCGACGAAATAATCGAAACCATATAACTTCAGTTCAATCAATTATAATGAAACAAAAAACTTTAAGGGCGCTCTACTGCTTTCACTCGATCCTTCTCCTGTCGGCGTTGCTGGTTACGCCACTCCTCCCGTTGAATGGGCGTGAGGAAGCGCGGGGACAAAGCCTGGCGTTGACCAGGTTGGTGTATGCGATCCCGGGTAGCACGCCATCGGCCAGGAACCCAAGTCCCTATTCCGCGAAACCAACGAAGGATGCCCTTAAATGGGCAGACAAAGAATTGCGCCGCATGTCTCTTGAGCAGAAGATCGGTCAGCTCATTTCGGTGGGCGTCAATGCCACGTTTCTCAATCAGGATAGCGATGCTTTTCGCAGTCTGAAGCGCCAGGTTGAAGAGAATCACATTGGCGGCATCATTCTCTTCCGCGGACCCGTCTACGAATCTGTTGTGTTGATGAATCGCATGCAGCAACTTGCGAAGTATCCGCTGCTGATTTCTGCGGATCTCGAAGCTGGTTCAGGAATGCGCTTCGACGACACCGTCAACTTCCCGTGGAACATGGCAGTTGGCGCTACGGGTAACCCTGACTACGCACGACGCCAGGGAGAGGTTACAGCGCGTGAGGCGCGTGCGATGGGCGTTCAGCAAGTCTACGCCCCGGTTGTTGATGTGAATAACAATGCAGCCAACCCGGTGATCAATGTTCGCTCCTACGGAGAAGATCCAGCGGATGTGGCCCGTTTTGCGACGGCGTTTACGGAAGGCGCTCAAAACGCAGGAGTAATTGCTACAGCAAAACACTTTCCCGGACACGGTGACACTGCGGTTGATTCACATCGCGGGTTGCCGGAAATCAATGTTGGACGCGAGCGGTTAAATACCGTAGAGCTTGTGCCATTCCGCGCAGCGATCGATGCCGGAGTTGGCTCTGTCATGGTTGCCCACGTGGGCTTGCCGCAGATCGATCCCACGCTCGTGAAGCCCTTGCCCAGGGATCAAAAGATCAGGCCCATTGACACAGATGAGGCGGGCGAGATTATTTCCGAGAGTGCTGCTATTCCGGCGACCGTGTCGCCTGTAATCGGCAGAATACTGCGAAGCGATCTCAAGTTTAGCGGCATGATCGTCACCGATGCTTTGAGCATGAGTGGCCTGACAATCTACTTCAACCAGGATGAAGCGGCCGTCCGTGCGCTCGAAGCGGGTGCGGATCTCTTGCTTAAGCCGGCGGATAACGATGCCGCATTTCGTGGCGTACGTGAAGCAGTGCGCAGTGGCCGCCTAACAGAAAAGCGCATCGAAGAATCGGCGCGCCGGATTCTGGCGGCGAAATATGATCTCGGCCTGGTCAAGCAGCGCATCACGCCGGTCGACGAAATTGATCTCGTGGTAGCCAGTCGCGATGTGAACACGCTTGCTCGCGAGATTGCTGAGCACGCGATTACTTTGGTCCGCAACGATGAGCACCTGGTGCCATTGAGTAAGCTGAAAGCTGACGCACGGATTTTTAATCTGGCAATAACAAATGGGGACGATCGTTTGTGGATTTCCAATTCATTCACGGGCACGATGGCGCGTGCCAGTCGTAAGGTGGAAACGATTGTGCTGGACGACCGCTCGTCGGATGCCGACGTGCACAAGGCCCTTGAAAAGGCCAGGGGGGCCGATCTTGTAATCGCTTCGCTCTATGGCCGGGTGCGCACCGGTCAAGTGCGCAGTGTTGGTTTGCCGGAACCCGGTGCGAGAGCGCTGTCGACGTTGATCGCGGGCAAAGCACCCGTGATCGGGATTAGTTTTGGCAACCCATATCTGTTGCAAAGTTTTCCAGAATTGCGCACATACATGGTCGCTTACGGCGACATGCCAAGCCTGCAACAAGCAGCGACGCGGGCCCTGTTGGGTGAGATTGACATCACAGGGAAACTGCCTATCTCGTTGCCCGGCTTGTATGCACGAGGCACAGGGATTCAACTCAAAGGACAAATTCAGAAAGCAAACACGACAACACCTTGAAGGGCTGCCATGCGATGCTTTGCCGCTTGTTTGGCAGCAAGGTTCTGACGAGGGGCGGCGATTGTGTGAAAACCTAAAAGAAATAATTAAGGTGATTTGCAGGAAGAGGGCAAAGCGGAGGAGCCCACCCCGCACACGTGCGAAACCCATCGCCATTAGCCAAAACCTCTTACTCAAATAACCTCAGGTAAGGAAGGCGGACCCTGACCCCGCTCCTGCCAGAGTAGTTTCAAGCCAGGCGGGGACAGGGTCCCCTTCCTGACCTCGAGATTACTGAGTGACCTGAGGTGACCAATTTGAGAGGCTGATTTGCAGTTGAGTGGATTTCAATTATGACTCCTACTTATCATTTTCGCGGGTCTGTCCTCCTGGTTCTTTCCCTGTGTCTATCGCTCACCACATTTGCGCAGCTTCCGGGCGTAAATCCCGCCGCTGTCTCGATGTCTGGAACGCGTTTGGCGCCGATGGACAAGGTAATCGCCGAGTCTCTCGGCAAGCGTGAACTGCCGGGCGCGGTTGTGCTCGTCGCGAGAAAGGGTCGAGTGGTTTGGCGCAAAGCTTATGGTTCTCGCGCGGTCGAACCGGCGCCGGAACCGATGACCCCCGACACGATCTTCGATCTTGCTAGCCTGACCAAGGTAGTGGCCACGGCTACCAGTATCATGATCCTCGTTGAGCGCGGGAAAGTGCGCCTAAGCGAACCCGTGTCCCAGTACATTCCCGAACTGAAAGGCGAGGGAAGAGACCGGATCACAATCGAGCTTCTCCTGACTCATCGCTCCGGCTACGCTCCTGACTTCGATCTGAAAGAGCGATGGACCGGGTACGACGAAGCAATCAAGAGACTTATTAAAGAGCCTCTGAGCAATGCACCTGGCGCTCGATTTGTTTATAGCGACATCGGTTACATTGCGCTCGGTGAAGTGGTGCATCGCGTGAGCGGCATGACGCTCGATCAGTTTGCTCGCCGGAACATCTTTCTGCCTTTGGGAATGCGCGATACAGGTTTTCGGCCTCAGCCAGGTATGCTTAATCGCATAGCGCCAACAGAAAAGCGGCGCGGACAGATGAGCTATTTAGGCGATACTCCGGAAAACATCGGTGCCGACGGTGAGAAGTGGCTGCGAGGCGAAGTCCACGATCCCACCTCTTATCGCATGAATGGTGTTGCCGGACACGCCGGTCTCTTTTCCACAATCAGTGATCTTGCTATTTATTGCCAGATGATTCTCAACAACGGCCGATTTGGCGCCGCCCGCATACTGGGCCCGCTATCAGTTGTAGAGATGACGCGGCCGCGCATTGTTACATCTGAAGGCGGAACGCGCGGTTTGGGGTGGGACATGGCTACGAGTTTCTCCACGAATCGCGGCGATCTGTTTCCACTCGGCTCGTTTGGCCATACCGGTTTCACCGGCACTTCGATCTGGATCGATCCGGCAACCGATATGTTTGTAATCTTCCTCAGCAATCGCGTGCATCCCAACGGCAAGGGAAATGTTGCCTCATTGCGTGGACGCGTGGCATCAATCGCGGCTGGAGCAGTCACGGATCTCGCGGTCGCATTGAAAGCGAGGCTTCAGCTCTCGCATTACTATGAAACCGTAACGAGCGACATTGTCCATTTCACGGCCGCGCGAGATCAGGCGGCAGCATGGTCGGGGGCAGCCGATAATCTCGCAGCCGGGACAAAGGTTCTGACCGGAATTGACGTACTCGAACGAGAAGGTTTCAAACAACTTGCAGGCAAGAAAATCGGTCTGGTTACTAATCACACTGGGAAGAACCGCGATGGTCGCCAGACAATAGATGTGCTGAATAAAGCTACTGGGGTGCGGCTGGTGGCTCTCTTTTCTCCGGAGCACGGAATTCGTGGTAGCGCGGACGAGAAGGTCTCCGATTCCAGGGATGATCAGACTGGACTGCCAATCTATTCGCTGTATGGCGAAACTCGCCGCCCGAAGCAGGAACAGTTGAAAGACCTGGACGCAATCGTTTTCGATATTCAGGATATCGGCACCCGTTTTTATACGTACATTTCAACTCTTGGTCATGTCATGGAAGAAGCAGCGCAGGCGCATCTTCCTGTCTTCGTGTTGGATCGTCCGAATCCGATTGGTGGGATAAGCGTGGACGGGCCAGTCGCGGATGCGGACAAGCTAAGCTTCACTGCTTATCACACGATTCCTGTGCGCCACGGGATGACTATTGGGGAACTGGCACAGCTATTCAATGAAGAGCGAAAGATTAATTGTGACCTGCGCGTGATTAAGATGGAGGGTTGGCGGCGTGCCATGTGGTTTGATGCAACCAACCTCACCTGGGTAAACCCATCGCCCAACATGCGTAGCCTGACCGAGGCGACCCTCTATCCCGGCGTGGGCTTGTTGGAGACGACTAATGTCTCAGTCGGCCGCGGCACGGATACGCCGTTTGAAGTTGTCGGCGCGCCGTGGATCAATGGCCAGGATTTGGCCTCGCGATTGAACGATCGCAGGATGCCTGGCGCACGATTTGTACCGGTTCGCTTCACACCGGACGCTTCGGTCTTCAAGGACGAGTCGTGTGGTGGGATCAACATCATTATCACGGACCGCAGACAATTTCAGCCGGTGCGGATGGGGATTGAGATCGCGGTAATGTTGCGGCAGCTTTATCCTGAGCACTGGAAAGTTGATGCGTATTTAAGACTCCTGGTAAATGCTGCCACGCTGGAGCAAGTCAAGCGAGGCGCCGCGCCGGAGGAGATAATACGATCGTGGATGCCCACGCTTGACGCATTCCGAAAAAGGCGGGCGGAAGTTTTGCTCTACAATTAATCAGGCAGTGGGCAACTTCCGAACCATCTTCTTCGCGGCTCAGCCGCCCTCAAGTGCGGTAAGGCTTTGAGGCTGTTTCAAAACACATGTTGCTGAAAGAAATCACGCTAGACGCCAATGACTACAGAGCCGTTTGCGGTAGCCAATGGATGCTAGCACTCAAGTTCGGCCCATGAGTTCTCCCAAGTTTGCCTGGAAAACTAGCGTCTTGCAGCTGTAATTGAGTGCTAGCATCCATTGGCTACCGCAAACGGCTCTGTATTTGTTAGTTGCTCCGAGCCCTTGGGCTGCGCCCCTGGTTCGGGCTTTAGCCACCGCCTCACATCGGGCGGCGAAGCCGTGACCTAGATGCGAGTTCCATCCAAAGAAAGGTTCTGTAAGTGAGTTGGAGATGTGTTCGCTTTCCGGTTTGGAATAATACCTGCTTTCGTGTCGGCCCTTAGCCCACCAGAACCGCCGGCATCCACCTTCGGACGGAGTTGATCAGAAAGAGATTGGCCCCTTGTCCGAGCTCTTCCACACTGATAACCCGCTCACGAATCTTTCCCGCCGCAAGAAGTTGATCGCGAAATGTTCCCGCTAACAGGCCTGAGGACTGAGGGGGAGTGAAGATCTCGTTACCGACCGCTACCACAATATTGGCGGCGCTCGACTCCGTTATCTCGCCTCGCTCATTCCAAAGGATCACATCGTCGCAATCAGGGCGCGCCGCGAGCGCTCTGTTGTAGACCTCGCGATTCGTTGTCTTGTGAAAGAGAAACCTTTCCCTTGAATCTAGCGCCTCGGCAGCCAGGGCCACGCGCAGCGGCTCTTGCGGAGCGGTGAAAAGCTGAATCGCTTCGCTTTCAATCTCACCTTCCCGCGACAGGAGCAAGCGCACTTTCCATTTATCAGTCGAGTTGGTTCCGGCCAAACGGTCGAGCTCACCACGAATCTGTTCTTCCTGGAAGCGAAAGCGAAAATAGTTCGCCGAGCTCTTCAGTCGCTCAATGTGCCGGTTTAATAGAAAAAACTCACCGTCTTCAAGGAGTATCGATTCCAGTAGTCGAAAAGGAGCAATCGAAGAGTTAAGAAATGAGCTCTTCAATACACATTCGTCGTACTCGCGCGCAGCGGTTGAGTCGATGGTGATTCCTCCGCCCACGCCAAAAGTTGCGATGCCCGTCTCTGAATCAAGGACAATTGTACGAATCGCGACATTAAATACGCAGTCGCCCCCGGGGGCTATGAAACCAATGGTCCCCGTGTAGATGCCGCGAGGGAAGAGCTCTAGTTCACGAATAATTTGCATGGTGCGAATCTTTGGTGCGCCAGTGATGGAACCACATGGGAAGAGAGCTGTAACTAACTCAGTCAGACCCACCCCAGGTCTCAGGGTAGACTCTACCGTGGAAGTCATCTGCCAAAGTGTTTCAAAACGCTCGACTTCAAAGAGGTTAGATACGCGCACAGAGCCTGGAACAGAAACTTTTCCCAGGTC
>JBPCIQ010000020.1:0-11237 GCA_051006135.1 Pyrinomonadaceae bacterium
CAGTGTAACGAAGCGGTGGCGGATCCTCAGATTATCGATCACGTTGCCGACGTGTTTGAACGCGAGTCAGCAGATGCATGGCATACGCGCACCGCAAGCGAGCTTCTGCCGGAAGGTTACAAATGCAGGAAGTGTGGCGCTGAAGAGTGGATCAAGGAGTCTGATATTCTCGATGTTTGGTTCGATAGCGGCGCATCTTCAGTTGCCGTTTTGGAGAATCGCGAAGAGTTGCGCTGGCCGGCAGACGTCTACATCGAGGGCGGAGATCAATTTCGCGGATGGTTTAACTCTTCTTTGATGGTGGGACTTGTTGTTCACGATCGCGCTCCTTACAAGACGGTCATTACGCACGGCTGGACTGTCGACGCACAAGGCAAGGCGATGCACAAGTCAACAGGCAATGCGGTGCCGCCGGATGAAGTCATCAAGGCGTCAGGTGCTGAGATCCTGCGTTTGTGGTGTGCGTCGTCTAATTATTTCGACGACATGCGTTGTTCGACGGAGATCTTGCAGCGCGTCACAGATGGTTACCGCAAGCTGCGCAACACGGCGCGTTTTGCGCTCGGCAACCTTCATGGGTTCGAGCCCACGCGCGACAGTTTGGCCGAAGAAGAATTGCTGCAGATCGATCGCTGGGCGCTGGCTGAGCTTGATGTTGTTACTCAAAAGGTACGCGAGGCATACGAAGCCTACGAGTTTCACAGGGTCTATCATGCGCTCTACAACTTCTGCACGGTAACACTTTCGGCCCGCTATTTTGACATTATCAAGGACCGGCTCTATACATTTGCTCCCCGCAATAAAGGGCGTCGCTCGGCCCAAACCGCACTTTTTAGAATCGGTGATGCTTTGGCGCGGATGTTGGCACCGATCCTTGCCTTTACCGCAGACGAGATCTGGGAGAACCTGCCGCCGAGCGCTGCCACACAACTCCCGGCCTCGGTGCACCTGATGACATTTCCGGCAGCTAAACGCGAGGTTGATGACCAACTGCTTTTAAATTGGGAGCGGCTGTTTCAGATCCGAGAAGATGTTCTGGGCGCGCTGGAGAAATCCAGAATTGCGAAGCAGATTGGTGGCTCCCTCGAGGCACTCGTCGTGGTTTCGGCTGCGGGCAGCGATTATGAACTACTGCAACGTTACAGCGATCAGTTGCGCTACCTGTTCATCGTCTCGCAGGTCGAGGTTCTGAACTCAAACGCTGGCGTGAGCGGCGTGGAGGTAGCGATTTCCCCCGCCGCGGGCCAAAAGTGCGAACGCTGCTGGAACTACTCAACCCGTGTGGGCGAGTTTTCGCGCTTTCCAAATGTTTGTGAGCGCTGTGTTGAAGCTCTCGAAGAAATCGAACGCGAGGCTGCCTAGGGTGCGATGAGCGACGTCCAATTGACAGAGAGAGTTTCAACTCGCATGGGTTGGCGCGCGGGCTACCTGCTTGCTGCTTTCGGCATCTACATGACTGATCAAGCAAGCAAAGCCTGGGCAGTGCGCGTGCTCCGCTCCGGTGATGATCGAACGCTCATTAGTGGCTTTCTGGATCTTGCTTACACTGAGAATCGAGGTATTGCCTTCGGTCAGTTGCAAGAGGGCGGCTCTTTCGGCCGTTGGTTTTTCGTGATACTCGCGATGGCTGCGGCGATTGCTGTGCTTTACTATTTCTTGCGAACGCCGCGAAACGATGATCGAACCCTGGGCGCATGCGCGTTGCTGCTGGCAGGCATTACGGGTAATCTGACGGACCGTGTGCGGCTTGGCTACGTAGTCGATTTCATTTCTTTGCACGCCGGCTCTTATCACTGGCCCACGTTCAACGTTGCGGACGCGAGCATCTGCATTGGAGCAGGGTTGCTCGCTCTTGATTTGATTTTTGAGGGACGGAAACAAAAGAAAGAGTCAGTGGTCGGTAGTCCTTAATTTCAACTGACAACGGACAACTGACCAATTAGTCAATGTATCCAGAACTGTTTCGCATCGGTAACTTCCCCGTCAACACCTACGGCGTGTTTCTTGCGCTCGCATTTCTCAGCGCGATTCTAATCACCGTCAGACTTGCCGGGCGCGAGGGCTTGCCGCGCGAGCGGATCTACGATCTGAGCCTGTGGATGCTGCTGGCGTCCCTGATCGGATCGAAGGTCCTGATGTTTTTTGTCGAACCTGAGTATCGGGAGCATCCGCTACAGTTACTCTCGCTCGACTTCCTGCGTTCAGGCGGCGTTTTCTATGGCGGCCTCATAGGTGCAGTGCTGACAGGATATTTTCTGATGAAGCGCTACAAGCTGGCGTGGTGGAAAACAGCTGATGTTTGCGCTCCCGGCATTGCTCTCGGAAATTTCTTTGGCCGCCAGGGCTGTTTTGCGGCGGGCTGTTGCTGGGGCAAGCCGACCTCGCTGCCCTGGGGAGTCCAGTTCACCGAGCTGGGCCATCAGATAACCGGGGTACCGATTGACGCGCATCTTCATCCGACGCAGCTCTATGAGTCGTTTTCGATGCTGCTCGTGTTCTTCTTCTTGTTATGGCTGCACAAACAGAAACGGTTTGAGGGACAGGTGATCCTCCTCTATGCCCTACTCTACTCAGTCATTCGCTTTGCGATTGAGTTTGTGCGTGACGATCCGCGTGGCGACATCATAGGACTGACGACGCTCACTGGTCTTTCCACCTCTCAGCTGATTAGCCTTGCGGTCGCTGTTGGAGCGCTCGTGCTGCTGGTAGTCCGCTGGCGCAGGGCCACCGCGATCGCGAAAGCCGATCGGTTAATTGTGTCCACTGTCGCGCGCGCGTAAGTTCAGTACTGCAATCATTGCTTTAGAATAGGACTCAAAACCTGTGAAACCCTTAGCTTGCTCGCTTGCATTTACGATTCTTTTTGCGGCTCTTGGAACAATTGGCAATTTCGCCATGGTTCAAACGAGCCGGGGTCCCCAAGCGGGCAGCTCGCTTGGCGTGGTGGAGATCGTTCACTCACAGACCCCCAACGAAAAGCATCTGCGCAACATCAAACAACTGACCTTTGGCGGCGAGAATGCGGAAGCGTATTTTTCTCCGGACGGACGAAAACTCATCTTTCAGTCAACACGCGACCGTCACGAGTGCGATCAGATCTACACCATGAACGTGGACGGCTCAGACGTCCGCATGATTTCAACCGGCACCGGGAGGACTACCTGCTCCTATTTCTTCCCCAACCTCGGGCGCATTCTCTACTCCTCGACGCACCTGGGAGGTAAGGAATGCCCACAGCGCCCGGACTTTTCCAAGGGCTACGTCTGGGCCATCTATCCCAGCTTCGACATTTTCGTTGCTCGCCCGAATGGTTCGCAGCTTAAACAACTAACCAACAGCCCCGGCTACGACGCAGAGGCAACAATCTCCACGAATGGCAAAAGCGTTGTCTTCACATCGATGCGCGATGGCGATCTCGAGATCTACACGATGGATGCAAATGGGAGAAACGTGCGGCGCTTAACTGATCAGCTAGGCTACGATGGCGGCCCCTTCTTTTCAGCGGATGGAAAGCAGATCGTCTTTCGCGCCCATCACCCGCAAACTGATAAAGAAAAATCCGATTACCTCAACCTGTTGAAGGAAAATTTGATTCGACCCAGCACACTCGAGATCTGGGTGATGAATGCGGACGGATCCAATAAGCGCCAGGTTACCCGTAATGGCAAGGCCAATTTCGCACCCTACTTTTTTCCTGACGGCAAACGGATTATCTTTGCCTCGAATATGAACGATCCCAAAGGCCGCGATTTTGATCTCTACGCGATCAACGTGAACGGATCCGGCCTCGAGCGCCTGACCGACAATGATACCTTTGATGGCTTCCCGATGTTTTCGCCTGACGGCAAGAAGCTGGTTTTTGCGTCGAACCGAAACGCGAAGACGCGCGGTGAGACGAATGTCTTCATTGCCGATTGGGCGGAGTGAAGAATAGGTGCCGTACAGAGTGTCATGGGTGTTGGCTCTAAGAGACATTTTGAAGACGCACGAGGGCCACTCAATTACGGAACCGGGAGCGGTGGCGACCGGCCGCTGCTTCGGCCCTCAACGGAGAACCGCCAGCGATGACGTCGAACCGCAAAACTCAATGAGAACACCCCAAGTGAATGCGTATTGAGCGGAATTAGAGAGTCCGGCGTTTGTTGCTGAACGCAGCCACCCGCATTGAATGGTCATGCGCCGGACCGGTCGCTACTCCGCTCCCGGTTCTGTAATTAATGATGTTAGCTTTATCATCAGCACTTGGCTTGGCAAGGTGTTTGGCGGCAAGTAGTTCAGAAACCGTTTCCACGGCCGCTTTGGTTTCATACAGGTCACCCAGTTACAGCTGAGTGCTAATGAAAAGGCTTAGAAAAATGAATATCAAACTTCGTCACCGTCCTTTCATTCTTCTCCTGGTGAGCGCGATCTCGGTTGCCGTACTGGCACAGCAACCAAATCAGATTGCGCCAAGCGTCGAGCGACTTCGCGCACATGTGACCTATCTCGCTTCAGACGCGCTGGAAGGCAGGCGGACGGGAACGGCGGGAGCAAATGGCGCAGCACAATACATCGCGGGCGAGTTTTCTCGACTTGGGCTACGGCCGGGTATGCAAAACGGTCGCGCCGCAAGAACGAGAGGCGAAGCACAATCCAGGTATTTACAACAGTTCCCCTATGTTGCCGGGGTAGAGCTTGGCAAGAGCAATCGGTTGGCCTTTTCCCTTGCCGAAGGTGGGCCAGGAGCAGCCACTGCGTTACTGATAACTCTCCGCGTGGGTGATGACTGGATGCCCCTTGGTCTTTCGGCAAGTACGAGCCTGACGGATCTGCCCCTGGCCTTTGTCGGTTATGGGATTACTGCTTCCGAGCTTAAGCACGACGACTATTCGACTGTGAACGCGACCAGCAAAGTCGCCATTGCTTTTGCGGGAACACCAGATACCGATAATCCGCACGGACAGTTTGCGCGTTACGAAGACGTGCGCTGGAAAGCGATTGCCGCGCGCAATGCAGGTGCAAGAGGATTAGTCGTGATTGCTCGCGAGGAGAACTTCAAAGAGGATCGGCTATCGCGACTTCGTTACGACAACACCGCGGGTGATGCCGGCCTGCCGGTTGTGGGTATCTCGCGGCAAGCCGCGGCGCGACTGCTCGGATTTAATGGTCTTACCGGGTTAGCAGAAACGGAGAATCGAATTCGTAAGGAAGTTTCTCAGCAGGCTACGAAGAGTGAAGGTGTGGCGGTTCGGACCAATATCAGTTTCGACGCAGTCAAGAGCACGACCATTACGATTTCGGCCGATGTGGTTCGCCGTGAGGTCGCGGCTTCCAACGTCATCGGCATTCTCGAAGGCTCTGATCCAAAGCTGAAGAATGAAGCCATCGTGATTGGCGCCCACTATGATCACCTTGGCCTTGGTGGTGAAGGGAGCCTTGCTCAAAGCGAGGGTCAAGTGCATCACGGCGCGGATGACAACGCTTCAGGCACAGCCGGAGTGCTTGAGCTTGCGCGTGCCTTTTCTACGCAGCGACCTAAACCGCGACGCACGATCGTCTTTGCCGCGTTTGGCGGAGAGGAAGAGGGATTGCTCGGATCAAATTACTATGTCAATCACCCGCTGGTGCCACTGGCAAACACCGTGGCAATGATCAATATGGACATGATCGGCCGAATGAAAGCGAACAAGCTGATTATCGGCGGCGTCGGTTCAGCACAAGAGTGGCGGGAGATTATCAATTCAACTAACGCATCTGCACCTGGGAAAATGAATGTGACCGCTACGGGAGCGCCCGGCGCGCAAACCACCACTACCACAACTGCGATTGAGGGTGGGCAGCCGATTGTCGTCGGGGCTAACGGCCGAACAATTGTCAGTATGACGTACTGGAGACCATTCGACCTGGCACTGAGCGAAGACGGCTACGGCCCCAGTGATCACTCCTCGTTCTACGCCAAACAGATTCCCGTGATGTTTTTCTGGACCGGTACCCATGAGGACTATCACAAGCCTTCCGACACCGCTGAGAAGATCAAGTACGAAGACGAAACGCGGGTCCTCTCCTTCGTGGCGCAGATTGTACGCAGTGTTGATATGAATCTGCAGCGGCCGACTTACGCCGTTGCCAAAAGCGAATCGACCGGTCGCTCGACAGGCTTCCGCGTCTATCTCGGCACGATTCCCAACTACGCTGACTCTGGCGAGGGACTGTTGCTCGACGGCGTGCGCGACGATTCACCGGCCGCAAAGGCCGGCCTCACAGCAGGAGACCGGATTGTGAAGTTGGCCGGGCGCGACGTGCGAAACGTTTACGATTACACCTACGCCCTGGGAGAAATGAAAGCGGTCAGGAATATGAAGTTGAGGTTGTGCGCGGCACCGAACGACTGAAACTCAAGCTCACACCCGCCGCAAGGAAATAGTGATGAGTAGGAGTGATGAGTAGGAGTGATGAGTGATGACGAGCGAAAAGCGCTGATTGACGGTGTAGCACTCTGAAGCGCTTCCCTCATTACTCATCACTCATCACTCATCACTTTTTTCAGGTCTAAGTGATTGCCCGCCTCGATACTTTTAGCTTATATTGCACACTTCTCAGCTAACAAACGATCACAAACCTGGAAAGGCTTGATCCAAAATATGTCTAAGACTGTTCCTATCACCGTTGCGCACGGGGACGGCATCGGGCCGGAGATCATGGCCGCGACGCTACACATTCTTAAAGAAGCCGGCGCGGCCCTGGAAATTGAAACCATTGAGATCGGCGAGAAAGTCTACCTGGCCGGAAACAGTTCGGGGATCGAGCCAAGCGCCTGGGAGTCGCTGCGCCGCACAAAGGTTTTTCTTAAAGCACCCATTACGACGCCACAGGGGGGCGGCTTCAAGAGCTTAAACGTGACAGTGCGCAAGACGCTCGGGCTTTACGCCAACGTTCGCCCCTGCGTCTCTTACCATCCGTTTGTGGAGACGAAGCACCCCAATATGGATGTGGTGATAGTGCGCGAGAACGAAGAAGATCTCTACGCCGGCATTGAGCATCGTCAGACCGAGCAGGTGGTCCAGTGCTTGAAGCTGATCTCACGCCCGGGCTCAGAGAAGATCGTGCGCTATGCTTTTGAGTATGCGCAGACCAACAACCGTAAGAAGGTCACCTGCTTCACCAAAGACAACATCATGAAGGCCACCGACGGCCTTTTTCACAAAGTCTTCGATGAGATCGCGTCGGAATATCCGGACCTCGAGAACGAACACTGGATTGTAGACATCGGCGCAGCGAAACTTGCCGACACGCCGGAAGTTTTCGATGTGCTGGTGATGCCTAATCTCTATGGCGATGTTTTATCTGATGTGGCCGCGCAAATTGCCGGCTCGGTCGGCCTGGCAGGCTCAGCAAACATTGGCGAGCATGTCTCGATGTTTGAAGCGATCCATGGTTCCGCCCCGCGCCGCGCGGGACAGAATCTTGCTAATCCCTCGGGCTTGCTCATGGGTGCAGTAATGATGCTGGTTCACATTGGTGAGACGACGGTGGCCGAGCGAGTACACAATGCCTGGCTGCGAACGCTCGAGGATGGTATTCATGCCTACGACAGCTATAAGGAAGGTATCAGCCGCGAAAAGGTGGGCACGAAAGAGTTTGCCGAGGCTGTCGTGCAGCGAGTAGGTCAGTCGCCCCAAACGCTGAAGCCCGCCAAATACAAGCCAGCCGGCAGCGAAGCGAGCAAACCCAAACGAGTTGCCGGCAGCAAAGCGCGGGCGAAGAAAGATCTTGTTGGCGTGGATGTGTTTCTGGACTGGACCGCAGGCTCGGCCAATGACCTGGGGAAATCGCTGAGTAAACTCAGCGGCGACGGCGTCAAGTTGGAGATGATGAGCAACCGCGGCGTAAAGGTGTGGCCTGATGGTCATGCTGAAACATTTTGCTCAGACCACTGGCGCTGCCGTTTCTTGTCTGAAAATAATGGCGGCGGAATTTCTCACCCGGAAATATTATCCCTCCTCAAGCGCGTGGCTGATGCAGGTTTCGACTTTATCAAGATCGAGAACCTCTACAACTTCGACGGTGAGCGAGGTTACTCGCTGGATCAGGGAGCGTGAATTTCGGATTTCGGATTTCGGATTGCGAGTTTGGTTAACTGGAAATATCTGGCAGCGGAAAGGCGACGTCCGATGGGAAAAAACATACGTCCCCAAGCGGGCGGAGGGGCTTCAACAATCCGCAATCCGAAATCCGCAATCCGAAATTCAAAGTCGCTTGTGGCGGTCGTCATGGGCAGCAAATCAGATTGGGAAACCATGCGTAATGCGGATCAGACGTTGACGGAGTTTGGCATTGCGCATGAATGTCGCGTGATTTCCGCGCATCGCACACCCGAGTTGGCGGCAGCGTTTGCGTCCAACGCGGAGGCTCGTGGCATCGAGATCGTAATTGCCGCCGCGGGTGGCGCGGCGCACCTGGCAGGAGTCATTGCAGCGCACACAACCCTGCCTGTGCTGGGTGTGCCGATGAAGAGCGAAGCGTTGAATGGGATGGATTCCCTACTCGCAACCGTGCAGATGCCGGCAGGAGTTCCCGTGGGTACACTAGCGATTGGCAAACCGGGAGCAATAAACGCAGCCCTTTTCGCGATAGCTATCTTAGCCAATGGTCGACCGGCCTTGCGCAAAAAGCTGCACCAGTTTCGTGAGGATCAGGAAAAGAAGGTCCGCGAAGTAGTCCTGGAATGATTCGATCTGCAAGAATTAGCCGCGGATGTTCGCGGATAAACGCCGATCTGAAAATAGCCAAATCCCTTCCGCGCAGATACAGCGATCTGCTAACCACCAGCGTCGCATACCTGCAGAAATACTTTTGATTTATCCAGATCCGCGTTCATCCCGCAGTAAATCTGCCGCTAATTTCCCGCTCATAGACTCAGTCAACGCCCGCGAGTTAGCAGTGCGATCACGGCAACAAACAGCGCCGAACCAATGATCGACCAGACTATTGGGAAGTCTGTTGTACCAATGCGCACTGCGAAAAGTTCCGGAAGTTGCATCGACCTGGCCAGCCACACTCCTAAAACCGCGCCAACAAAGCCCAGCGCAATCGATACAAGGCAGCCGCCGCGCGAATAACCGGTAATGGCCTGACCCAGCGCACCGCAAATTCCCGCAACCACGAGCAATACGATCAAATCAACAATGGTCATTTAAGTCTCCTTAGTTATCGTTCCAGCTCATTTCGATGCACCTCGCCCCCTTTCATTACGAAACGCACCCGCTCGAGTTCCGTGACGTCGCGCAATGGATCACCGGCGACGGCAATGATATCGGCGTACTTTCCCGGCTCCACTGCTCCAAGATCGTCCGGACGTTCCAGCAGGTTTGCCGCCGCGATTGTGGCAGACTGAATCGCCTGCATCGGCGTCATTCCGTAACGCACCATGTAAGAGAACTCCTTCGCCTGATTCTCAGTCCAGGCATAACCGCCAGCATCAGTTCCATAGGCGATCTTTACGCCTTTGCGCACGGCAAGACCAAATGCCTTTGCTTCCATGTCCCGCATCGTTAGCCAGATTGGTGCGCCGGCCGCGGCCCGACCTTCAGCAACGTAAACGCCGACGTAGATCGTCGGGCACCAGAAGGTTCCCTGCCGCACCATCCGATCCATCATCTCTGCATCGAGGCCGTAACCGTGCTCGATCGAATCCACGCCAGCCTTGAGTGACACTTCTATTCCTTCACGTCCCATGGCGTGCGCTGCCACCCGACGCCCGAGTCGATGCGCTTCATTAACCATTGCCTTCATTTCATCCTCCGTGAAGTTGACCCATGAATGAAGCGCGCCGTCTTTAACGAAGTATCGACGGTCAGCATAGAACTTTATCCAATCGGCGCCATATTTGACCTGTTCGCGTACGGCGCGGCGAATGTTGTCTGGGCCATCTACAATCTGCACCCCTTCCGGCATCTTGAGTTCCCAGGAGTAGCCCTGCAACGGATACATACCCGTAGCAGAGAAGGCGCGGGTCGCGACAAACATTCGCGGCCCGGGAATTACGCCACGATTGATGGCTTGCTTTACGTCAACGTCGGCATACATCGCACCTTCTGTTTCCAAATCGCGCATCGCGGTGAATCCATTCATTAATCCAGTCCGCGCCGCGACGGTTGCCTGAATTGTGCGGTAAGGAATCGACTCCTTGAGAAGTTGCGCGTCGTAATCAGCCACGGTGATGTCGCCCTGCAGCAGTATGTGAGTGTGACAATCGGCGAGTCCCGGAAGCACGGTAGCTCGCGAGAGGTCGATTACGCGCGCTGAGGAGGGCGCACTCCTTTCAATATCGGCGAGCGGACCAACGGCCTTGATGCGCTCGCCTTCGATCATAATGCCCTGATTCTCGATGACCCGTCCGGCGCGCACATCGATGAGACGGCCCGCCTTTATGAGAACAATGGACGGTGCTGTGGCTTTGGTTTGAGCCGGAATCACGGTCTGTAGCAAAGAACACATCACAATAAGAGCGATCAGGACTCGTTTCATTATTCTCCTCCGATTCGACTCAAACATTTTCACGCAAAGACGCAAAGGAGCAAAGACGCTAAGACTGCCCGGCTGAATACATGGTCGTTGAAGCGAAACCTAAATTTGTTCCTCTTTGCGACTTTGCCTCTCTTGCGTCTTTGCGTGGATTGGTTTCAAAACCCTTTACTCTTAATCCACTCTCGGACCACCTCAGACTGGTTGCGTTTGTTGGCGTCAACTTCATAGTTCAACCGTCTCATCTCTTCAGTTGAGATCGCGTTTGCCAGTTTTGCCAGTACGTCTCTCAGCGGCGGCACGCGCGTCATCGAATCTCGGCGCACCAGATAGACAGCTTCGTAAGGTGGAAAATAGCGCCGGTCATCTTCAAGTTGCACCAGATCCATTGCCGCGATTCGGCCTTCTGTGGAATTTCCGGCAATTAGATCAACCTTGTTTGAGGCCAGAGCTATGTAGGTCAGTGAAAGATCCATCTCGCGGGGCGGCTCGGCAAACTTCAACCCATACGCGCTGGAAAAACCAGGGTAGCCATCGGCGCGCGACATAAAATCCTGGCCAAAACCGGCGCGCCAGCCAACCGCGTGAGGCGCCGCATCAGAGATGGTCTTCAGTTTGAGCCGCCTCGCATCTGCCCCGCGCACGAGAATCGCAAATGTGTTTTCGAAACCGAGCGGCGGGCCGACTTCAACGTTGAACTTCTCTGCATACTCGCGTTTCACCTGTTCGTAGAC
>JBPCIQ010000021.1:0-28985 GCA_051006135.1 Pyrinomonadaceae bacterium
ATTGCTGCGCGCGCTGTTGCTGCAAGTGCTGTACAGCGTGCGCAGTGAGCGACTCTTGATGGAGGAGCTCGATTACAACATGCTCTTTCGCTGGTTCGTCGGTTTGAATATGGATGATCGCGTGTGGAACCCTACCAGCTTCACGAAGAATCGCGAGCAACTGTTGAACGGAGAGATTGCCGAACAGTTCTTCGCCGGAGTGTTGGACCAGGCGCGCGGGCACGAAAATCGCCATTGGCCCGCGAGCGAGTTTGAGCTCTCTGGTATCCCACGAGTTGGCAAAGAAAACAAACGACAATTTGTCGTCGGGAAATCGGACGATAAGCGATTTGAAACCCTGCCACGCGCCGCCATGATAAACGATGCGGCGATTGTGTATTTCGTCCGAGAACCAGCCGAAGCCATAAGCCTTCGTCTTGCCGTCGCCAGCTTTGCTTATGGCGCTGCGCAGACTGGCCTCAAGCGCAAACTGTTTTGACGCTTTAGAGTTCATGTCCTCTGTGTAGAAGCGATAAGTATCTCCCCCGGACTTCCTGGCTCGATAAAGCGCGCTGTCTGCGTTCTTCAACAAGCTTTGCTTTTCCTTGCCGTCATGCGGGAAGAGACTGACGCCGATGCTGGCGGTGGCAAAGAGTTCCTGGCCGTCCAGTTTGAATGGAGAATTCAGCGCCTCGCGTATTGAGCCAATGACTTCCATTGCATCTTTGGCCCCGTCGATGAGAGTTAACATCACTGCAAATTCATCTCCACCAAAACGCGCTACCGTGTCGCTCTCTGTCACACAGCTTCTTAAACGTCCAGCTACCTGTTTCAGTAGCTGATCTCCAGCCAGATGTCCCAACGTGTCATTCACCTTTTTCAATTTATCGACTGAAATGAAGAGAATTCCCAGCAGCACGCCCGCGCGTTGTGCCACTGCTATGGCCTGCTCCAGACGATCTTTGAAGAGCGTGCGGTTCGGGAGGCTGGTCAAGGTGTCGTTGTAAGCCAGAAGGTTAACTTCCGCGGTTCGTTCCGACAAGAGTTGCTCCAGTTCATCCTTGTAACGCCGTTTCTCTTTCAGCAGCGAAGACTGCCTACGCGCCCTTTCAACTGCTGCCTCGACTCGCCGAACGTCAAAGGGCTTCAGAATGTAATCGAAAGCCCCGGCGCGCAGTGCTTCAATAGCCGTCTCAATATTGTTCTGCCCACTAATCATCAAAACTATGCAGTCCGTGGTGATCGCATGCACATGGGGCACGAGTTCCAGCCCACTCATACCTGTCATGTTTATGTTGCTGATAACCAGGTCAAAACTCTCCTTGCCCAAAACCAACAAAGCCTCTTCGGCTGAGTCAACCTCCCTACAGTCATAACGTCATTGAGCATGTCCAGCAGCGAGCGCCGGATCTGATCATCATCGTCTACCAAAAGGACTCTGGGATTGTTGACTCTGGCGGGTTCCATTGCCTTACGTCAGCGACCAGGCGCTAATCTTCTGAACTCCAAAACACTAAGACCAGGGAAGGTTGGCTGTTAGAGGGTCGGAATCCAACACCTCTCTGACCTTGCGCGCGACAGTAGCGGAATCGAAGGGCTTTTGTATGAAATTGAGTTTCTCATCCAGCAGACCGTGACGCACGATTGCGTCATCAGTATAACCCGACATAAAAAGAATGTGGACACGGGGACGAAGCGCAACTACACGTTCCGCCAGCTCTCGACCGCTCATCTGCGGCATAACGACGTCCGTGATCATTAGCTTGATATCACGCTTGAGGTCCTGTGAGATCGTAAGAGCTTCGTCCCCATTTGAAGCTGCAAGCACGTGATAACCCTGCCCCTCGAGAATCTGTTCCAGGATGTCTCGCACCTGATCGTCATCTTCGACCAGCAAGATCTGCTCCGTACCCCGCGGAACAGACCCTGAAGCAGTTGCTTCTTCTTCTCCGGTCTCTTCAACGCGTGGCAAGTAAACCTTAAATGTGCTGCCCCGTTCTATCTCGCTGTAGACCCAGATGTTCCCGCCGCTTTGCTTGACAATGCCGTACACCGTCGCCAGTCCCAGCCCTGTTCCCTTACCGAGACCTTTAGTGGTAAAGAACGGGTCGAAAATGCGTGGCTGAATTGCCGCATCCATTCCATGCCCGGTGTCGCTTACCGCGAGCATCACGTAGGGTCCAGGCTGTGCTGCATGTCGCTGCGCATATTCTTCTGAATGCACCACATTGTGCGTCTCGATCGTAAGCTTGCCGCCTTTCGGCATGGCATCGCGCGCATTTACTATCAGGTTTAGCAAGACCTGCTCGATCTGACCCGGATCCGCTTTCACTCTACCCAGCCCAGGCGAGGTTATGGTCAGAAGATCGATATCTTCGCCTATCAATCGCCGCACCATCTTCTCCAGATCGGTGACCACTACGTTGAGATCCAACACTTTAGGTTGCAGAATCTGTTTCCGACTAAAGGCCAGCAACTGTCGGGTGAGTGCGCCGGCGCGATCTCCGGCTTTCTTGATTTCTTCAACACCGGCGCGATGGGGACTATCCTGATCCAGCTTCCTTAACAAGATGCTCGAGTACCCGCCGATCACTGTCAAAAGATTATTGAAGTCGTGGGCCACGCCGCCGGCCAATTGGCCAATCGCCTCGAGCTTTTGCGACTGGCGGAGTTGTTCCTCGCTTTCTACCAGAGCTTCCTCGACTCGCTTACGCTCGATAAACTGACCGATCTGGCTGCCGATAGTAATCATCATTGCCAGCAACTCCGGATCAGGCTCGCGAATAGACCGACTGAAGAATTCCACTACACCCAGGATTTCCGAGTGAAGCAGTATCGGGAAAGCGCAAGCGCCGTGCAAACCTACCCTGGCCGCGTCAGCGGACCGGGGAAAATTCGTGTCTTCAACCACGTCGGGAATCCACGCTGGTTGGCTGTCGTTCCAGACTCTTCCGGGAAGTCCGATTCCTGACGCAAAAACTAACTGACGGCTGGCGCTCTCGAATTCGTCCGCTTCCGCGCCTGGAGCCTGCCATACCTGCGAACAACGCAGGACGTTTGAACTGCGGTCGACGATCCATAGGGACCCGTATTCCCACCCCAGGCTTTCACAAACCGCCTGGAGGATTTTTGCTGCTCCTTCGTTGATGGTGTTTGATTCAGCCAACGCGCGGGTAACGGCATATTGCGCCGACAGCCGATTCTCAGCTTTTTTTCTCTCCGTGATGTCCCGAAGGTAACCCGTGAACAGCGGCGCGCCTTTTAATTCAATTTGCGTAATCGTTAGCTCTACCGGAAACTCCGTGCCATCCTTGCGTTCTGCGCTTAACTCAAGCCTTTGGCCAATCACTCGGCCTTTACCGGTCGCGATGTAGCGAGCCAGACCTTGACGGTGTTGTTCTCTGAGACGCTGTGGGATTATGAGCCCCGCCATTTCTTTGCCAATGGCCTCTTCCTGAGTGTATCCAAAGGTCTTTTCTGCTGCTGGATTCCAATCAACAACGCGGCCTTCATGGTCCATAGTGATGATGCAATCCATGGACGACTCCAGAATTGCTCTCTCGCGAGTCTCGCTTTCACGCAGCGCTTCTTCTGCTTGTTTGCGTTCAGTGATGTCGCGGGCGATACCCTGTATGCCGACCGGAACTCCGTCTTTAAAAACCAGCCTGGTATTTACCTCGACTGGGACGCGGCGGCCGTCCTTGGCAATGATAACCAGGTCATAAGCTGTTACGTTTTCACCGGCAAGCTTGCGCCGAAGCATCTCTTGCGCCTTATCCAGATAGTCAGGCGCCACGGTTTGCGCCAGATTCAACTTAAGGCTTTCTTCGAGCGAGTAGCCAGTGATCTGCTCCCCTGCCTTGTTGGCTGCGGTGTAGTTGCCTTTCAGGTCGTGCTCATAGATTAGGTCGTGGGCATTCTCAACCAGATCGCGATAACGCTCCTCGCTTTTCTTCAATTCGTCTTCCGCCAGCTTGCGCTCCGTGATGTCTACCATCACTCCGCGCAGATGGGGCCGTTCATCGTCCGTCCTGTTCACCGTCACGATGTCGCGCAACCAGACCACACGGCCATCGGCTGATATCATTCGATAGTCGAATTCATGATCCGCCCTTTTGGCCATGGCATTGAGGCAGAATTCAAGGACCCATGAGCGGTCGTCCGGATGCAGATGGTCTTTCCAAAAACCTGGGTCACTGAGCCATTGATCTGGCGTGTAGCCGAGCAGTCGTTCGCATTGGTTGCTGACGAATGTAAAGTTGCAGGTCAGCAGATCCAGCTCCCAGACAATGCCGTCAATTGATTGCACCAACGATTCATACTGTTGTCTGCTCTGGCGTTTCTCTTCTTCGATGTTCCGGCGAGCCGTGATATCTCCGATCGAGCCTTCAAAGTAAAGCACTTCACCGTTTTGGTCGCGAACCGAGCGCCGGTTCACGCTCAGCCAGATTTTTTCACCGCCTTTCCGGTAAGCATCCATTTCCAGGCCCACCAGACCGCCGGCTTCTTCCCGCAATTGAGCGGCCTCTACGCGATCTTGGGGATTAACATAGAGTTGATGCGCTAGATCCGTGATGGTTGCGATGACTTCTTCGGGCGAGTCGTAACCGCAAATTCGAGCGAACGCCGGATTAGCCGTAAGGAGCCTCCCGTCAGGAGTAGTTTGAAACAATCCCTCGGTCGCATTCTCGAAAATCGATCGATACTTTTCTTCGGTCGTCCGCACCTGCGTGTAGAGAGAGGCGCTTTCCAGGGCCGCCGCCGCCGTGACCGCCAAAATGCTCAATGCCTTCATCTGACCCAAAGAGAAAGGGCGACTGCCAGTAACGACATTGAGGTTGAGAACTCCGACGAGTTTTTTGGCCACCACCATCGGCACGGAGACCGAGGACCGAATATCCGGACGTGGCCACAGAGCCACGAAACGGTCGTCCTTGACTTCGCCATTGAGGATTAGCGGGGTACGTTCCCGAGCGACCCAGCTAGCGATGCTGCGATCGAAAGATATGCGCTCGCCCAGCAGCCGTTCGCGTTGTTCGCCGCGGGCGGCGGCCACGTAAAACTCTTTACCATCGTTGGTTGGCAAAAGAACAGAGACCTCGTCCGCTTCAGTTTGCTGGAAGGCGGCCTCAGTCAGCTTGCTCATCACCGTTTGCGGGTCAAGCGTGAAAGAGATCGTCTGACACAGCTCATGAATCGCCACGGTCTCGCGCAGCTGAAGATTCTCAAGCCGTAATTGCCGAGTGTTGAGGGCCCGAGTCAATACCGTCATGAGGTTCTGGAGCCGAAAAGGCTTGAGCACGTAGTCGAAAGCACCCAACTTAATGGCATCGACGGCCGTCTGGATCGTGCCCTGTCCCGTCATAACGATGCCAATAAGGTGCGGGTCAAGCCTGAGCGCGGCCTCCAGCAGGGCTATGCCATCCATTTCCGGCATCATTAGATCAGTGAGGAGCAGATCGAATTCTTTTTGGCGTAACTCTGCCAGGGCTTGCTGTCCTGAGCTACAGCCGGTGACCTCAAAGCCCTGCGCGGAGAGGGCCTTGACCAGGATGTCCTTAAACTTAAGCTCATCGTCAACGACGATTATTCTTCCCACCGGCGAAGTCGAAAGTGCGCTCCCATTCGCGGCCCGCTTCATTTCTAGTTCTGCGACTCGATTACCCACGCTTGGCCGCTCCCGTTTCCGTCGCCGGCAAAACAATCCGTACCGTTGTGCCTTTCCCCGGCAAGCTCTCAATTCTCTTGTTCCAATAAACTATGATTCCCTTCGGAGAGAGCGCCATCATCGCATCTGGGGAGTTCTCCAGCAATTCGATTGCAATCTCAGAGTTTTCGGACAACATCTTTATGATCCACAAACTGCCCTGTTCGTACCTGGTAGTTGGAAGAAGGACGCCGCTTTCGCTCCAAGGCAGCGTCCTTCTTCGTAGCGCGTGTCCTTTTTATGTCAACGCATCACGTTTATGTCAAGGCATCACGCGATTTGAAAAGTTTTTCTCGTTCTCAGCTCGGTAGAGCCGTGGCCCATCCCGATTTGATCTTCCCGACGGGGCTATTAGTTCCCCACTCGAGTTCAGAGTTTGGCCTCACGCCATTCTTTGCTTCGCGTTTAAGGACCGCCTGTTTTGATAATTCCGAGGTGAGGTAGCTTTCTCCTCTGGCGACGGCCTTGATTGCCAACTCCAGCTCAGTGCTTGCCGCACCTTTGCTAATCAATCCGGCGGCCCCCCAGCGTAGTGCTTGAACAGCTTGTTCTTGATTCTCATGTTGGGTGACGACAATCACTCGTACGCGAGGGAACTTCTCGACGATCTCTTTCAATAGCTCAAGCCCACTCAATCCCGCTTCGGGAACATCAAGCAATACAATATCGGGGTTGAACTCCTTAATTGACGTAAGAGTCTGTTGGCTGTGCGCCGCCTCAGCAACCTCCACTCCTTCAATTCGCTCGAGCAACGCACGAATACCAGCGCGGACAAGCGTGTGCTGATCTGAAACCAAAACTCGTATTGGTTTTGGCGCTTGATCTGCCTTTACTCTTTTTGCTCCGGATGAAGGATAAGGTTTCGGCATTTACAAGTTCAGTGGAAAGGAAACAGGTCCGAAGAAATCACAGCTTCGTCCTACCGGTTGCAATTAAGCAGCGACGTCATGCAAACGTTGCGGGTTTTCAGACTGTGTATAGACCTTCTACACTCGGTTGTCGAGGAATTGCGGAGGAATTGCGGAGGTATATCCGGGCGACAAATGGGGCTTTGGCGCAGAGGAATCTGGAAAGCTTTTCAGCGTGGTCTATTTACGGAGTTTGTGCCTTCCCTTTTCACCTAAGGCTTCCCTTTTTGGGTTGAGTGAAAAGCGCTGCTTGCAACTCCAGGTTGGCTGGCGTTTTGTGACAAGACTTGCAAGATTTGCCAGGGATCCTAGCGGGCAGTTGGCAGCCCAGGCGTAACGGCCGCCGAGGCACCGCGCTCTTCAGCCGGCTACCAAACGCAATGACAAACACGTCCACGCGGGATCCCTACGCGGGCAACCCGCGTGGGGTGCAAGGAACTCACCGGAAATGACATTAAAAAACTTCGTGTTGATTCGTGTGGTTTCGTGAATCGGTTTTTAGCTCAAAAGGTTGCTGGAACCGCCGGACTGGTCACACAGCGACTCGGTAGGGCTCACCGTCAATTGTTTTGTTTTCCCTTTATTTCGACAGCCAGGTTGGCTTACCTCAAGTTGATACAAATCTCCTGCCAGGTCGATCAGTGAAATTCCAGTTTCGTCAGTGCCAGATCAATTTTCAGCTATGCGCGACCCTTGGAACTTGGCCGTATTTTTGAGTTGCGAAGCCAACAATTAATCCGACCATGCTGCCAGGCAACATGATTGCGAAGTAATAGCCGCCGACCGCAAAGTGGGCAGTCAGAAATGCCAGCAGCGCGCCCACGGCCAGCCCAAACATAATACCGATGGGTAGCGACTGATATTTCTTGGCAAAGAATCCGATTGCTATTCCGGCAATGATTCCTTTGAAAGTTGAACTGACAACTATGCTGGCCAGCTCATTTCTAACCGCCGGCGTAAACCATGCGGTCAATCCATCAAACGTTCCGAGTACGGCGCCCAACAAGATTCCGATTAAGGGTTTAGACATTTGCAATCTCCTATTGTCCTGTAGCGTTGATACTACGGTTACCTACTCTTCTATTAAACGTCTGAGGAAGAATCTTTAACCCCGGGCACTAAAAATGAAGAAAAATCTCATCAGCAGGTAAGCAAGAACTAACAAAATGAGGTAACGGTTCTTTCCTAGCCAGCGCCCGGTTTTCTCGAACGCATTTTCCCGATACGCAGACACCGGCTCGGCGTCCACCAGCCGGGCAATGTCAGTCGACAGTTCGGCGGCGCTCGTATACCTGTCAAGGTTCGAGGGCGCCATAGCTTTCATGCAGATTGCTTCGGCGGCTTTGCTGATCTTCGCATTTAGTTCTCTGGGTCGCGGCGTGGGTTCAAACTGGCGATCTGGGGTTGCATGTCCCTTAGTTGGCTTAGGGCTTTCGTTTGTCAGCAAAAAATAGAGAATAGCGCCCAACGAATAGACATCCGAACATTGGTTAAGTTGTTCAACTTCACCTCGCGCCTGCTCTGGCGACATGTATCCCGGCGTTCCCATAATTGTTCCGTGCGTTGTGTCTTCGCTAATCGACTGCGAATCATTGGCCCCCTGCTTGCGCGCCGGTAGCATCAGTGTTTCCGTTTCTGAGGCCTCCGACACTCGATGCGGGGGCAATATTTTTGCAACTCCCCAGTCGAGTACCAGCACCTCGCCAAAGGATCCGATCATGATGTTCTGTGGTTTCAGGTCCCTGTGGATTACTCCGTGGGCGTGGGCGAACGCGACCGCATCACATGCAGCCTGGAATTTCCGGAGCCGATCTTTGACCGAGCCGGCACGCGCAGCATATTCGTCCAGTCGTTCTCCACGAACGAGTCTCATCGCGTAAAAAACGCGGCCGTCCGGAAGCACCCCAACATCGTGAACAGGAACAATGCCGGAATGCTCAAGCCTGGCAATGATTTGCGCCTCACGCACCATTCGCCGGCCTATTTCCGAATTTGCTTCCGGAGTGCTGAGAACCTTGATTGCAATCTGTCGGCTGAGTTCCGGATCTTCCGCCAGGTAGACTGTGCCCATCCCCCCACGCGCCAATTCTTTGACAATCCTATATTTCGTCGAGCTGAAATCGGGATTCGCAGCGATGCTCCGTAGCTGCTCAATCTTTTTATCTGAGAGGGATCTCACTTATTTCGACTCCGAGCAACGCGCGCGCTTCCGTGCGAAACTCTTCTTCAGTAGCAGTTAGCTCGTGCAACTTTTCCAACACAACTTTTCTAAAGTCGCGCCTGGCCGCCGCCAGGTAGTTTGTTACAGAAGTCGTGTCCAGGCCAAACTGGTTCGCAAGGGATGCATATGAAACTTTCGGTTCCATCTCGTCATCCCGCAAATCGTAAAGTTCGAATAGTTTGAAGTAAACACTGCGACCACTGTCATCGTATTGTTGTGAGAGCGTTTCGATCGCCAGCGTGAATAGGCTACGAACCCACTCCTTGCGGAAGTAATCTGCGGGGCTGTCAGCAGAAGTTGGGACGTACAGCGCAAGTTCGTCTTCCGCGCTGCTGAAATCAAGGGAGAAAAGGTCGGCGCCGCCACCGCGCTTCTTGCGCTGTTCAGCTTTCTTTTGATTTGCCACAAAACGATCCAGGCAGGTGCGCAAGAAAGTTTGAAAGCTGGCCTTCGCTGAATCGTAACCGGCAAAGTAGTTTTTCTCGATCGCCGCGGCAAAAAAGCCCTGGGTCAGATCCTTTGCGTCTTCGTTCGACGCCTGCCACTTGAAACGTATGTACTTGTAGGCAGGTTTCCAGTAACTTGCGACAATGGCGCTGAATGCCCGTTGGCGCACCTGTTGATCGTCACTGCGAGCGGCGACGATTGCCGAGTGGCTGGTTACGGGGAACCGATGTTGCAACCCACCTATGTCTGTGTCCCTATCCATCTGAAGCCACGTTTAATTATTTTCCCGGAATGAATTCGCGAAAACGAAACTCCACGCTCAGCCAGTAAAGCTTATCAACGAAGACCGGTGGGAAGTATAGCCTCACCGGCGGACTGTCACTCAACTACAACTCTTCCGCCAGCTTAGAAACAAGGTTATGATCCACACCAATGACGGGCCTGACAGACAACCAGGCGCTCAAATTCTAACCATTGACGCTCTCGCGCTGGCTGGATGTTGAAGAGTTGTTTGGCGGCGTGGCGCGTGTGGCGGTTGTTGGTGCATGTTCTGGAGAGTACCCCGCAAGGTCTATGAATTAAACAAAGGGGTGGGAAATAAACGCGCTTTCAAGAAAATAATAACTTCCGGCGCTAAGCCGGGCATACTTGCTTACATCGGCAAAGAACCTATCGGCTGGTGCGCGGTTGCCCCACGTGAAGAATACATCGCGCTCGAGCGCTCACGTGTGCTCAAGCCGGTTGACAGTAACCCTGTCTGGTCCATCTCATGTCTGTTTATCAAGAAGCCGTATCGCCGGAAAGGAATTTCAGCCCGATTGCTGCGTGCGGCAGTAGCGTTTGCAGCAAAGGAAGGAGCAAGAATCGTCGAGGGTTATCCAGTAGAACCTAGTATGGAGAAGATGCCCGATCCTTTCCTCTGGCATGGGATTACTTCGTCCTTCAAAGCCGCCGGGTTTAGCGAAGTCCTCCGACGGTCTAAATCGCGGCCCATTATGCGCTTCGAAATAAAGAACTGATGCAACGCTGCTCTTAACAGAGGTGCTTCGTCGACGTATCGTTCCGAAGCGGTGTTGCAAGAGAGGTTAAATCGTCGTGAGCATCAACTCTGTCTACGGGGTCATAATCACTACTAGTAGAATTAGCTGCGATCGGTCTCAGTTTCTTGAGTACAAGAATAGGGCCATTCAGGATGAGAGGAGGCTGAGGCGCGCTGCTCGTAGGTTGCTAGCCGGCTTCCGCCACTAGTTGTCGCGTTTCGGCCTGACGCTTGACGATCACGAGCGTGATGTCGTCGGCGGCCTTGGTCCCTTGCGAAAACTTGGTCAGGGCAGATTCAATCCTGTCGCGAATTCCTGCCGCGGACGCCTCGACGTTCCGCGAGACCACTTCATACAATCGGGTAGGACCAAACTCCTCACCGCTTGGGCTGGAAGCTTCCGTCACGCCATCAGAATAGATCACCATCACATCGCCCCTTTGCAGTAGCGTGCGGCCCTCTCGATAGTCAGCGTCGCGCTTAATGCCCAAAGGCAATCCACCTGAAGCAAGCTGCTCCACCGTCCCTGCCGCGTGAACGATCAGCGGCGGATTATGACCGGCATTGAGGAAAGACACAGCACCCGACTCAGGATCCAATTCCGCATAAAACAGCGTGACAAATCGATTGGCGGGAATGTTATCGGCGAGGTAACGGTTCACGGCAGAAATTGTCTCCACCAATGAATCGTGCGAACCCGCCTGGGCATGAACCGCCGCATGCAGCGAAGACATCAAGAGCGCTGCCGCTGTTCCCTTGCCAGACACGTCGCCGAGCGCAATTACCAAGCGCCCGTCCTCGCGCTTGATAAAGTCGTAATAGTCACCCCCGATTTCATAGCAGGGAAAACTGATGCCCTGGAGTTCGTAACCCGGGACTATGGGCGGCGCGGTAGGCTGGAACCGCTGCTGAATTTCCATTGCGAGCTGCAACTCGCGCTCAAGTCGTTCCTGCTGTAACCGGGATTCAGCCAGACGAGTGTTCTCTACGCGGATAGCCGCAACTGATGCAAGCGTTGTCAGAACCTTTAAGTGATCCTCCGTAAATCGACCATCAGCAAGCGGCGAGTCTGCATAAATAATGCCAAACACCTTTTCAGCAACGCCCAGGGGTACTGCCAGAACGGATCGAATCCCTTGCAGGACTACCGTGCCGCTTGCAAATCGCGGGTCGTGCTGGGCGTCAGACGTCAAGACCGATTTCCCGCGCATGACAACTTCATCCAGAACGTTGCGGCTGACACGAATCTCTCCCACTTCGCCTACACGGTCGCGCAGTCGGGCGACGGCCACTCTCAACTCTTCGCTGCCTTCGTCCCGCATCATGACCAGACAGCGATCGGCGGGCACGGACTCGAAAACCAGCGAGACAATCTGTTCCAGCGTTTCATTAAGCGTTGCAGAGGCCAGCAAGGTGATTCCCACTTTGCTGATCAGAGCAAGCAGATCTCCCTGATTTGCGACGCGGGTGGCGACCGTCTCTACGGATTGTGTGCGGGCGCCTTCAATCGCTTCCAGGAGACCAGAGGTCGTGCGATCGCCTGAGGCCAACGCAATAGTCGCCTCGGGCAACGATCCGGTATTTTCCGTGATCATTGTGGCGCCCATGCTGGAATTGAAGGAGCCGTCGTCAAAGACGATTTCGGTCTCACCGATTTGTATCCGTCCGCCTGAGGTGAGTGGTAGCGTGCCCTCTACCGTCGCGCCGTTGTAGAGCGTGCCATTGGCTGAACCAAGGTCCTGCAGGAGGTATTCATCGCCCTCGCGGCGTACCTCGGCATGCACACGCGAAGCGAAGGGATCGGGAATGCAGAGATCGTTGCGGGCCGATCGGCCTATAGTTATACGCAGGCGGCCAAGTGGAAAATGGTCCGGCGCTCGATCCGGATACTTGACTATTAGCTCGCTCATTTTAGAAACAGGTTCCAAGTCTCGAATGTTAATTTGAGGTGTTTGGGCTACCCAGCTTTCAGCAGATCCGCCAAAGGCTCTCGCCGGACTAACCTATGGGCGCCGCGGCTGGGACGGGCCCTCCCGAAGCACTATCGTGTCAGCGATCAAATCATGCAATGCACGCCCGCGCGAAGTCATCGCCGCAAGGAGAAAACCAAACCCCAGTGTTAAAAACGACAGTGGGTAACCAACAAAATGACGCAGGCAAATGCGGCCAAGCCCAACTTGCTCGCCGTTGTTTCGTTCCACACGCAAGCCGGTGGCCCACTTGCCGATTGATCTGCCAGTAAGTCCAGCCAGCACGCCGAGGTCAAGTATGGCTGCCGCAATCGCAACAACGATTCCTACTGTCTCAGTCGAATTGCCCGCTGCGCGCGCTCCACCCCCGAACGTTCGCGCGATAAGTGTGCTTGATGCCAGGATCGCAGCCAGGACAATGTAATCAATCAACAGTGCGCCGCACCGCAAGGAAAATGGTGCGGGGCGTCTCTCGATGGGTTGACTGCGTGGGCCCGATTTTCTTGTTGACCGCGTTAATGCGGTTCTTTCTACTCTCGCCGTCATCGTTAGATGATTTTAGATTCTAAACTTTTGATTTTAGATTGCAGAGATTGGATCTACACCGGGTGCTTTTTGTCTGCAGATCTAAAATCTAAAATCTAAAATCCTCGATTATCCCAAAAGAAAATGAAGAGTTGTTTCACCGAGCCGGATTTTGTCGCCGCTATCCAACACGCGCGGCTGACGAGGCGCCAGCCTCACCGAATCATTAATCACCGTTCCATTCACGGAGCCGAGATCTTCAACCAGGAAGGTTTCTCCTTCTACCCAAATTCGCGCGTGTCGGCGCGAAACCTTAGTCTCGGGATCGAATCTGGAAAGATCGATTTCCGGGAAGATGTTGGAATGCGGGTCGGTACGGCCCACAAGATTATTGTCTTTCTGCAGAATAAAGGAAGCATCCAGCTCGGTTGTTCCCGCCACGACGAGCTTGGCCGTCGGACGCGCTGCGCGCAAAGTGGCGCTCGCGCCCGCTCCAGCCATCGGCTGGCGCGCTCCGCAGTGTGCGCAGAAAACATCGTCCGCGGCGATCCGGCCGCCGCAGAAACCACAATAAACGGTCTGGACCTGGACAGTTTCGCTACCCAGAACCGGAGTGGGAGCCCCATAGCTAACTCTCCCAGCGATCAACCGTTCAAGGTGAGTCGAAAGTGCGTCCCGCATCTCTCCTGCCGAAGCAAAGCGATCTTCTGGCTTGTATTCGACCGACCGCATCAAGATCTGCTCCAACTCACTCGAGAGCGATGGCGCTATCTGGCGCGGCCGCGGATTTTTTGCAAAGTCAAAAATAAGCAGCGGATTGTCCTGCGGATCCGAGCCGGTTAGCAGGTGAAACATGGTCGCGCCGAGGCTGTAGACGTCAGAACGGGGCTCAACTCGACCCGCGAAAAGCTCTGGGGGCGCGTAGCCCATGGTGCCGACGGCGGTCACACCTTTCTCTTCCTGCTTCACCCAACGCGCGATGCCAAAGTCAATAAGCATCACCCGGCCGGAGTTGCCATCAATCATCAGATTAGCGGGCTTGAGGTCACGATAGATAATTTGTTTCGGCCGGCTATGCAGATACTCGAGCACATCTGCCACCTGCATGCCCCAATCACAAACTGTCTTTTCGTCAATCCTGCTGCCCGGCGCATTGCGCAGCCGCGAAGCCAGGTCGCCCCCGGAGATGTATTTCATAACCAGATAGAAGCGGCCGAGGGTCTGGTCGTAAAAATAGTCATAGATTGTCGGAATTGAAGGGTGCTCGAGCGAGGTCAGTAAGAGAGATTCTCGTTTAAAGTCTCCGACGGCCTTCTCATGCTGGGCAGGATCCAGGTGAGACTCTACCATCTCTTTTACCGCGCGAGCCGCGTCGCCGAGATTATGGTCCTTGGCCAGGTAGACGGCTCCCATGCCGCCACCGCCAATTCGACGCGTGATTTCGTAGCGCGCGTTTAGGACGGTGCCCGGGTCTAACTGTTTAACTGTGGGTTGATGCCCGCCAGTCGTTCCTTTGTGAGCAGTAATATTGGCGTGCAAATCGACGCCACTAGCCGCTGACTCATCAAAGGGATCGGACGATATCGGTTTTGACTCTGGCATGTCTGCAACGCTGGTCTGATTCGCGCCCGCTACCAATTTGGCAGCCTGTTCCCCATTCCCTTGTTAAGTTTTCTTCACCGGCAGTTGCTGATCAGCAGATCCAACTTGCTCAGTGCCCTCTCAAACGGCCAAACGCCTAGCAGTTCTACATCGGTCTACAGCCGCTTGCAGAAGATCCATCCCGCTCGGTTATTTGGCTACATGAAAGCGGAGAAAGGTCTTGCCAACGATAATCTCGTCGCCATCCTGCAAAGGCTGTAGATGTCCAGGCAGCAATCTCTTGCCCCGGTTAACAAATGTTCCATTGGTAGAACCCAGGTCTTCGAGAAAGTATCGCCCGTCACGCAAGGTAATGCGGGCGTGACGTCGTGAAACCTTTGCCTCGGGGTCATCAGAGTCGAGATCGACGTCCGGGAAAATCCCACTATCCGCATCCCAGCGCCCAATCTGCGATTCCATATGACTTAGCATAAACTTCTTGCCCAGCGACCGGCCTCGCTCAATTACAAGCCAGGCGTGCGCGCGGTTACCTGAGCCCAGCGAAGAAGCGAAATTCAGGGCGGCCGCCGAACCGCTCGCAAACTCGGCTTGTTTGTTTGCCGCATGCGAGCCGTTATTGCTATCCGCATCTCCTATCACTCCACCGGCGCCAGGAGCATTAGAGCGAAAGTTGGGCCTAAGCGGAGCGCCGCATTCGTCGCAATACTGCGAGCCCTCAAGGTTCTCCGTTTTGCACCTCTCACAGCTAATCATCTATTCGGTGATCCGCGGCTGGCGGAATGGGCGTTAACCCTTATCTGAGGTAACAGACTTGTCAAGAAGCAAGTCATTCTAGCGCGAAATCGTCAGCGCGCCAACGCTTGGCCTCCGAAGCTTGCAGCGCCAGGGGCCGAAACCTCAACCGCCGACAGTAAAGCGGGGTTCTGGCTGCGCGGACCTGCAAGTAGTGGTCCTGATTCTCTTTATTGAAACTGTTTGGCGTTTCGGGACGTAAGAGCTTCTCGAACGAGCGCGGTTGGAATTGGCGCAAATCTGTGCCAGATTGTTACTTCATTAGTCATCAACCATTAAAAAAACCATTAAAAAACCCTGATCTGTAGGTGCAACTCATGGCATTAACCCGCAAGAAAAAGATCATTATCGCAGTCTCCGCCGTGGCGCTTTTGGCGATTGTCATCATTGTCAGCGTCTTTGCCAGCCGCAAGGAAGAGGCCGAAGTAACGACCATTAAAGTCGAAGTCAGGCCGGAGCTGCGGCAAACAGTCACCGCCTCGGGCGAGGTGCGTCCAGTTCGGTATATCAAACTAACTAGCGAGGTTCCGGGAAGGATTGAGGAGATCTATGTGAACGCTGGCGACCAAGTCGTCCAGGGCAAACCGCTTGTCCGCATCGATCCCACCCAGCTCCAATCAAACCAGGAGGCCCAATGGGCCGCGGCCCAGGCTTCTCTTAATGACGTTCAGGCTGCGCGTAATGCGGTCTCTTCAGCACAACAGGGTTTGGTGGTGGCCGAATCCTCAGTCGCTTCGGCACGCCAGCAGATGGTTGCGTTAGAAAACTCCGTCGAACGGGCACAGGTAGATTTGCACACGGCGCAACGCGAACTTAAGCGGAATGCTGATTTGATCGAGGCGGGTGTAGCATCCCGCTTTGAGTATGATGCCGCGAAAGATCGTTTTGACCAGGCGAAGATTTCACTCGATACCGCCAGGGCTAACTTGGAGACTCAAAAGATTGCGGTTAAGGAAGCAGTCGAGCGCGCCAACCAGCAGCGGATCGCCGTCCGAGATGCCCGCACAGGAATTAGGTCATCCGAAATGCGAGCGAGCCAGCAACAGGCCCTGTTGCGCGGACAATCAAGCCAGCGATCAAAGGCGACACAGGTATCGCCACTGAACGGCGTGGTTGCCGACATCCCAACTCGGGTTGGTGAATTTGCTGTCGCAGGTCTTTCCACGACGCCACTGATGACGATTGCGGACATGTCGACGATTAACGTAGAGGTTAACGTCGACGAAACGGAGATCTCCAATGTTGAGGTTGGACATCAGGTAAAGGTGAAAGTAGACGCGCTGGGCGACAAGGAAATTCAGGCTGTGGTTACGCAGAAGAATCCGCTCGCGATCTCCAAGTCTGACACACAGGGCGGCCTCTCAAACCGCGTGAACGTGCAGGAGGCAAAAGAGTTTAAAGTAACTGTTGAATTGCGTGAGATGCCTGATGAGGTCCGCAACGGCCTCCGACCCGGAATGAGCGCAACGGCGACGATTACAACCAAGACCAAGAATAATGTAGTCGCGGTGCCGCTCGAGGCCATCGTCGAGAAGGCGCCCTCCCCGTCACCTTCACCTGCTGCAAGCGTAGCCGGCAGCTCCCCAACTCCTGCTTCAACCGAAAAGCCGAAGAACCTTAAAGGTGTTTACATCCTGGAAGCCAACAAGGTGAGATTTATCGAAGTTACTACTGGAATTACCGGTGAAGCCGACATTGAGATCACCAGCGGCGTCCAGTCGGGAATGGAGATTGTCAGAGGACCAAGCCGTGTGCTGAAGACACTTAAGGATGGTATGTCCGTCAAGCGTCAGGAAAAAAAGACGGGCGCTAACGCAAACGCAAACGAGGGCAGCTAATGAGCGACGTTTCACTCGCAGCTCCGGTGGCTGTGCAACAAGAGCAGGTCAATGGGCAGAAAAGCCCGGCGTCGCTAATCTCGATGCGCGAGATCTGGAAGACTTACCAGATGGGTGGTGAACAGGTTCACGCTCTCCACGGTGTGTCGTTTGATGTTCATAAAGGTGAATACATCGCGATTATTGGACCTTCGGGCTCCGGCAAGTCGACCTTGATGAATCTTATTGGATGCCTCGATCCGCCGTCAAAAGGCGAGTACTGGCTTAACAGCACGAACGTGTCTGAGATGGACGATGACGAGCTTGCGCGCATACGAAATCAAGAGGTGGGTTTCGTGTTTCAAACCTTCAATCTCCTGGCTCGCGCTACTGCATTGCATAATGTAGAACTTCCTTTAATCTACGGAGGGATTGGGTCGTCACAGCGCCATGAGATGGCAAAGAAGGCCTTAGGGGCTGTCGACCTGACTGACCGCATGATGCACAGACCGAACGAACTCTCCGGCGGACAACGTCAGCGCGTGGCCATCGCCCGCGCCCTCGTAAACCATCCGTCAATACTGCTTGCAGACGAACCAACCGGCGCCCTTGATACCCACACCAGCATGGAGATTATGGATCTGTTTGAGCGCCTCCATGCCGAAGGCAACACGATCATCGTTGTTACCCACGAGCGTGACATTGCCGCCCGCGCTCACCGGATACTCTCCATTCGCGACGGCCTAATCGAAAAAGACGAAAAAATCAGGTAGGGCACGAGGGCGGTGGGCGAAGTGGCTCTCACTGAAAGCCGATGAGACACGAGCCACATGACCAGAAGTTGTTCGGACGGACCAAAGCCTCGCCCGCAAAGGGCCGTTCGCTGAGATTATTTCGCCTGGCCTCGCTCTGGGAAGCGTTCCTCGTAGCCACTTCAAGTCTCCGCGCCAACAAACTGCGCACCGCGCTTACGCTGATGGGAATTGTTGTCGGCGTGACGGCGGTCATCGCCGTGGTCACAATCATTAAGGGTCTCGACAAAACTGTGGCCCAAACCTTCTCATCACAGGGTTCCACCGTCTTCACGATTTCAAAAAAACCGCAGATCATCAGGTCGCGCGAAGAGTTTATTCAGTTCAACAAACGTAAGGACGTCACGCGCGAAGATGCCGCAGCGATTGCCCGGCTGTGCACAGCCTGCTGGCGCGTAGGAGTGGCTGCCAATGCCATAGAGACCGTCAAATATGCGGATCAGAAGGCAGAGAGTGTTCGCATTCGCGGCGTGACTCCAACCACCATGTTCGATATTGACGGTGTCACGATAGACGCTGGACGCATCTGGACCGAAGGTGAGGGTGACGCCGGCCGCGAGATCTGTGTAGTGGGCCCCGACATTCTAAAAAATCTTTTCGGAGGCGCTGCCGCTGACAGGGCGATTGGCCAGGAGATTCGCATCGCGGGCAGGCCTTACACGATTGTCGGCGTGCTGGAACCGTTGGGTTCGATATTCGGCTTCTCCCGTGACAACGTGGCCTATATTCCCTACTCAACCTACCAAAAGTCTTTTGGCGCGCGAGACTCAATCGTCGCGTTCATACAGGTCCCTTCTGCGGAACAACTCGAGGTGGCCGAGGATCAGGTCCGCACAATCATGCGCAACCGCCGAGGACGAATCTTTAGTGACGGAACCGACGAAGGGTTCTCACTGGAGACGCAAGACGTTTTCCTCGATCTCTATGGGAAGGCAACCTCAAATATCTACATCGTTACTATTGGCGTTGCTGCCATTTCGCTCGTCGTCGGCGGAATCGTTGTGATGAACATCATGCTTGTTTCCGTAACCGAACGGACCAAGGAAATTGGGATTCGCAAAGCAATCGGGGCCCGGCGAAAGGACATCCTCTCGCAGTTTCTTATCGAAGCAGTTACGGTGACGGCCCTCGGCGGTGCTCTGGGTGTCGGTACGGGCTTTGGACTTGCTTACATCATCTCGGCACTGATTGGTTTTCCTTTACTCCTTAGCGCTGCTTCAGCCGTGCTTGGAGTGGGAGTGTCGTCGGTCGTCGGAATCATTAGCGGTTTGTGGCCGGCCTGGCGCGCTGCGAAACTGGATCCGATTGAGGCATTGCGATCTGAATAGTCAATGGTCAGTTGTCAGTGGTCAGTTGTTCGTTGTTATGAAACTTCGCGTTATGCCATGAAAGCGAAACCCGCCTGGGTAACTCAGTTAAGACCTTTAAAGGGGCATGTTCACAAACTGACAACTAACAACTGACTACCGACAACTGACAATTAACATTTTTCCATGACTTTCGACGATATCAAAGAATCGGCGCTAATGGCTTTTGATACGCTGCGCGCCAACAAGTTGCGCTCGTCGCTGACGATTCTCGGCGTTAGCGTCGGTGTGATCACCGTTATCTTCATGGTCTCCATCATCCAGGGCCTCAACAGAGCTTTTGCCGATCAGATTGAGTCGTTGGGTTCAAACACCATCTTTGTCGCAAAATTCGAACCGAGTTTTGGTCGACCGCCAGGTCCGGACGAAATCCATAGGAAAGATCTGACAATGGACGACGCCGACGCGCTGCGCCGCGAAGCAACCTCGATTGCCGGCGTTTCTCCCATTCATCGCATGATCGCGGCGACGATACGCTACCAGGAGAAACAGACCGATACTCCGATCCTGTTCGGAGTGACCCCTTATTACGAGTTTGTCCATTCCCAATATGTGGCGAGCGGCCGCTTCATCAACGACATTGACATGCAGGATCGTTCAAACGTCTGCATCCTTGGCGTTGATGTGAAGCGAGCACTCTTCCCGTACGAGAGTCCGCTCGACAAAGAGGTGAGGCTTGATGGCAATCCATACCGCGTGATAGGCGTGATGGAGCCCCTCGGAAATTTCTTTGGACAGTCGCGTGACAACTCAATATTTACGCCGATCACTACGTTTGATAAGTATTATCCCGATCGGCCCTTTCCCGAAGTAGTCTTTTTCGTAATCGTCCGCCCTGTGTCGCGTGCGCATGTGAAATCGGCGATAGACGAGATTACCGACATCCTGCGTCGCCGCCGGCGGGTGCCGCTCACGGCTCCAAATAATTTTGGTATCTCCTCACAAGACTCGCTGCTCGATGTTTACAATCAGCTTACCGGGGCCACAGCTCTCGTGCTCACTGCAATCTCTTTTGTGGCGCTGATGATCGGTGGGATTGGCGTAATGAACATCATGCTGGTCTCAGTCACCGAGAGAACAAAAGAGATCGGCATTCGCAAAGCAGTCGGAGCAACCAAGCTAAATATCCTCTCTCAGTTTCTAATTGAAGCCGTAGTGCTCACGGGAATTGGCGGTCTGGCCGGGTTGGTGGTGGGCGAGATCGCGAGCTTGTTGATGAACAAATATTCGCCACTCCCGGCTTACGTACCTTTGTGGGCGATCGGTGTGGGTGTGGGAATATCCGCTGCGGTGGGAATCGTGTTCGGCCTCTGGCCTGCCTGGAAAGCAGCTCGACTAGATCCGATTGAAGCGCTGCGGTGGGAGTAAGCAAACAGTGCAAAGACTCAACGGCGAGTAAATGAAAGTCCAACGTCCAAAGTCCAACGTCCAACGTCCGTGTTGGGGTGTTTTACTTTGGACTTTGGACATTGGACTTTGGACGAAGCGAATTCCGTTTACTTGCGTTGCTCCTTTGCGTCTTTGCGTGAAACAATCGGTGGGAGTCGCAACAATATTGGAGTCTGAGCCGTACTAGCTGAACCGTGAAATTCATCGAAACTCTTAAGCTGGCAATCGCAGCCATTTGGGCACACAAACTGCGATCGGCACTGACCCTGCTGGGTATGATCATCGGCGTCATGGCCGTGGTTGTGGTCTACTCGCTGATTCAGGGCTTCAACGCCTATGTCGATGAAAAGATTGCCGGCATCGGGGCAAAGTCCTTCACCATCCAGCGCTTCAATCCGCTGGAAGACTTTAAAGACACCGACACCATAGCTGCAGCTCAGAGGCGCAACAAAGAGCTGACCCTCGACGACTACGAATACCTCCAGCAGCGAGCTACCCTGATCGGAAAGCTTGGAGCCAGAGCCCGAGGCAGACCATCAGAAATAAAGCGCGGCGAGCAGATTCTCGAGGACGTTTTTGTCTCCGGTGCGACGGCCGCAATCGCAGACATTGAGAATCGCGACATCGCTGACGGGCGTTTCATTGTGGAAGCCGAAAACGATGCCGCGCAGCGGGTTGCCTACCTCGGGTCCGACGTTGCGACCAAGCTCTTTCCCGTTGGTAGTCCGATAGGCCAGGAAATCAGCATTTCGGGCTTACCGTACAGAGTGATTGGCGTTGAGACCGAGCGCGGCACTGTGTTCGGCATACCGCAGGACACCTTCATCCTGATACCGCTGAAAACATACGCGAACAACTTTGGCGGATTGATTCGCCAGCGTTCTCTTTACTTCGTTGCAACCTCGAAAACCGATGATCTGTTCAACGACGCAGTGGACGAAGCGCGATTTCTCATGCGCGTCCGGCGTAAATTAGGTGCGAGCGAGAAGGATACTTTTGGCATCGTTACGCCCGATGCGATCACGGGACTGCGAGACCGTTTGTTTGGCACTATCTTTATCGTTGCCATCGCAGTGCCCAGCATCGCTTTAATTGTAGGTGCTATTGTGATCATGAACATCATGCTGGTCTCAGTGACGGAGCGAACGAAGGAGATTGGCATACGAAAATCGTTGGGTGCGCGTCAAATCGATATACTCAAACAGTTCCTGGTTGAGGCTGTCACGCTGTCCGCAATTGGCGGGGCGATTGGCGTGACGATCGCCTGGATTATTGGCCGGGTACTGACGGCAGTTTTCTTCCCCACGGCACTATCCATCATCGCCGTTACGATTGCTGTCGGAGTATCTGCGGTTGTCGGCGTTATGGCTGGGGTTTTCCCGGCCTGGAAAGCAGCCAGGCTCGATCCGATTGAGGCTTTGAGAGCAGACTAAAAGCGTCAGTAGTCCGTTGTCCGTGGTCAGTTGCAAATAAAGGAATTCCAAGATAAGACCGTAGACAAAACTGACCACTGAATAACTGCCACCACTGACTTACTGCCACCACTGACCACTGACCACTGACTACTGACTAACAATGAAACTTCTTCGCAGTGATATATACGAAAACTTGAGGATGGCCATGTCGACATTAATGGCCAACAAGCTGCGTTCGTTCCTCACGGTTTTCGGGGTGGTCATTGGCGTCATCACGGTGATGCTGATTGCCTCCATCATCAGCGGCATTGATGTTTCAGTAAAGAAGGAAGTCGAATCCTTCGGCACGCGCTCGATTTTTATCAGTAAATATAATCCGGGGATTCACGTGGGCCGAATGTCGCGTGAAGAGCGAATGCGCAAGGAACTCACCTACGACGACGCAGTCGCGCTTTCTAATTTGCCGGCAGTTGAATTGTCAGTTCCCTTTCTCGACATCACAAATAATTTCTTCGGCCAGAAGCTCCTGGTTTCAGGGGGTGGAAAAACCACTGCCGGAGTGGCTCTGCAGGGCACACTTCCTGAATTCGAGCGGGCGGGAACTCAAGTCGTTTCGGAAGGAAGGTTTTTCACTCAATCAGAGAACGACACCAAGCAAGACGTGTGCGTCATAGGCTCAAAAGTAGCTGACGATTTCTTTCCCTTTGGCTCGCCCGTGGGACAAACCATCAAAATAGGCTCCGACGAATTCCGCGTTGTCGGTACTTTGCAGAAACGCGAGCAGTTTCTGATCAGCGGCGGCAGCGACGATCAGAACAACGTGATTTATCTGCCATTCAGTGTCGCGAAGAAACTGAAGCCAAATGCCGACGATATCTACGTTCTCGCTGTTGGGAAAGCGGGCTTGATGGATGAAGCCAAGGATCAGGTTAGAGATCTTCTGCGTGTCAGGCGGCAGGTGCCGTTTGCCGCGCCCGACAATTTCGGAATGGAGACAGCCGAAAGTATCCTTGATAACTTCCGTTCGATCACTGGCGGACTGGCTATTGCCATGTTTGTAATTTCTTCGGTCGGCCTGATGGTCGGCGGAATCGGAGTAATGAATATCATGCTCGTTTCCGTCACGGAACGAACGCGTGAGATTGGTGTGCGCAAAGCGATTGGCGCAAAGCGCAGTGACATCATGTGGCAATTTCTGATCGAAGCGGCCACTCTTACGGGCATCGGCGGCCTGGTCGGACTTTCGATCGGTTGGCTCTCAACCTTTTTGCTGCGTCTCTTGCTTCCCTCTTATGTGCCGCTCTGGGCTCCGATTGGCGGCTTCGTAGCCAGCGTCGGCATCGGCCTCATCTTTGGACTCTGGCCAGCCTGGAAGGCCGCCCGGCTGGATCCAATCGAATCCTTACGATACGAGTAAAGCGACCGAACAAAGGCAAATTGGCTGTCCCCACTAAACTGCAAAACCGCTAATTCACTTAAAAACCTCAAGGTAAGGAAGGCGGACCCTGTCCCCGCTGCAGCTGCAAAAACACTAAGCCTAAGAGCGGGGTCCAACATTGGGACAATAGTGTTACTACGTCACAAATGTGGGGAACAACGCGGCGGCGGCAAGGGCGAATATGAGTCCAATCGTCCACAGGATCAGTGCGATGGTCCAGGCGCTGGCAGCGCTGATCTTCTCTCCCGTATGTCGCAATCCGGTGGCCTCAAGCCATAGACCATAAATCGTTAACAAGCCCAAGAAGCCGCCCAGTACATAGAAGTAAGGGTGGGCGGTGGCAGAGAACAAGATGCTGAGATCTGCTTTTACGAGAGTACGCCCGCCCTTAATCGGATCAATATCCTCGGGTGATTTGATGTAAAGCAAAATGAGGCTTAACAGCTTCTCGATGACGATGATTGGCATCGAGGAGTACATCGCGACGCACAGCGCCTGCCAAAAGTTGAGCCGTCCGCCAAAGATCAGCGCCAGGAGCAGCAAGAGTGCCGCGAGGAAAACCATGAACAGAAAGATACCGCCGATTTCGGTGAGCGGACCGGTGATTCTGGTCACTGGAGATCTTGCCGCCTCACGAGCCTCGTCCTTAACCTGCTCAGCCCTCTCCGCCGGAATCCAACCGCCTTCGATCGTTTTCTCAATTGGCGCTAGTGCGATGACTTCGGGTGTTAGGCGTTGGACAAAAGCAACATGATAGATTGCCGCGCAGATTGCGATCGTCACAAACGCCGCTAGCCAGCGCGGATGCCAGCGAAGATTCTCGAAGATGCGCGCGGGCTCAAAAAAGATCCCGGTTACTCTTTCCACAGGCGAGAGCGGTGGGGGCGCAGCGGGTCCGGGTTCGGGACGCTTGATGAAGCTTATTCCAAAGGCCACGGCCCCAATCAAAACGCCAAAGATACCGGTCTGCGTTACCCCCGGAAGAATCTTCAGCGCCCCGAGTGCGATTAGTAAAACACCAATAACGAATATAACTACACCAACAATGCGGCGCATTGGGGAGACTCCTTTCTACTTTGGTAAGCGGTAAAGATGGGTCCGAGCTTCGCTGTTCGCAGAGTAAAGTTTTGGAACTTTGATAGTACGTCTGTGGGTCGCTTGTTGTTTCAGGTTCAAGACCAATTGGGGACCAATTGGGAATCACTCAGCGCTTGGCGCTTCATCCCAGCCCGGAACGCGAATGCAGGCCACTCTATGTCCAGCCGAAACTTCGCGCAACTCTGGATCAATTCGCGCGCATTCGTCAATGGCTATGGGGCATCGCGTCCGAAAACGGCAACCTGAGGGCGGATTGATCGGCGTCGGCACGTCGCCCTGCAACACGATGCGCTCTCGCGTGCGCTTTGGATCGGGAATTGGAATTGCAGACAACAAAGCCTGGGTGTAGGGGTGAAGAGCGCGCGCATAGAGTTCCGCTGCCGTGGCGATTTCAACGATGCGGCCGAGATACATCACCGCCACGCGCGTCGAGATATGCTCCACCACCGCCAGACCGTGCGAGATGAAGAGGTATGTTAGACCAAACTCCTGTTGCAGGTCCTGAAGCAGATTGACCACCTGGGCCTGCACTGAAACATCGAGAGCCGAGACGGGTTCGTCGGCGACAATCAGCTTTGGGTTCAAAGCAAGCGTGCGAGCTACGCCGATGCGCTGCCGCTGACCACCGGAGAACTCGTGTGGATAACGCTTGCGATAGTCAGGATCGAGTCCGACGCGGCGCAACAACTCCGCCACTCGTTCTTTTTGTTCGCGCCTGGTTCCGATCTTATGAATCACCAGTGGTTCGCCAACGATGTCGCCAACTTTCATGCGCGGGTTAAGTGAGGCGTAAGGGTCCTGGAAAACGATCTGCATTTCGCGCCGGAGCTGTCGCAAATCACTCTTGCCCAGGGAGAGGACGTCGCGACCAGCAAAAGAAATTTCTCCCGCAGTTGGTTCAATGAGTCTTAGCAGACAGCGGCCCACGGTCGATTTCCCGCAACCTGATTCGCCGACCACGCCGAGTGTTTCGCCCTGTAGAATCTCGAATGAAACTCCATCAACCGCGCGCACAACATCATCGCTTCCTGCGACAGGAAAGTGCTTGACGAGCCGGCGGACGGTTACCAGTTCTCGGTGATTATTATTAGTGCTCATTGGTTGCAGGCGTCTGTACGATCACTCACTACAGAACCGGGAGCGGTAGCGACCGGTTGTTGGCAACGAACGCTATGATGTGTCCTATACATCAGTTGAGTCTTGGATCCGGTCGCTACCGCTCCCGGTTCTGTAGTGAGTGGGACGAACCCAGCATGTGGAAGCTTCAAATCAAGACAACACCATGTGTTCAACAGTTGACAGCCAAAACGCTTAGTAAGGAAAAACAAATCTCTTGTCGCGCTCTTTGCGTCCTGGTTGCCCTGTCTATGAAGGTGAACGCGTCTCCGCCACATGATCCGCCGAAACGGCAGCCGCGAGATCGAACAACACGCAGCGCACTTTAACACCGCCGTCCAAATCATAAAGCGGAATCTCTTCTTCCGAGCAGCGCGGCAGCCGATATGAGCAGCGCGGCGCGAAATGGCAGCCCGGTGGCAGGTCCGTGGGGCTTGGAACCACCCCTTCTATCGTCTCCAATCGCTCCTTCTTGGCCACGTGTTCGAGTGTCAGCTTGGGCACAGAACGCAGCAGCCCTTCGGTGTAAGGATGTTTGGGCCGGGCAAACAGCTCTTCGACCGGCGACTCTTCGACAATCCTTCCCGTGTACATCACTGCCACTCGGTCTGCTACCTCCGCAACGACACCAAGATCGTGTGTAATCAGGAGCACAGCGAGGTCGCGCGTCTTTCTTAACTCATTTAGGAGTTCCAGAATCTGTGCCTGGATGGTGACATCAAGCGCCGTGGTTGGCTCGTCCGCAATCAATAGTTTTGGATTACAGGCGAGCGCCATCGCAATCATTACGCGCTGGCGCATGCCACCCGACAACTGGTGCGGATAATCTTCTGCTCGTCTAGCCGGGTCAGGAATTGAGACCTCTTTCATCGCTTCGATGGCCGCCGCCCGCGCGGCCTTGCGCGACAGCTTACGATGAAGCCTGAGCGCCTCAGCAATCTGTTCACCCACTGTGAATACAGGATTGAGGGAAGTCATTGGATCCTGAAAGATCATTGCAATGTCGTCGCCTCGCATCTGCCGCATTTCTCGTTCAGAGAGAGTCAACAGATCCTTGCCGTCGAAGATGATTTCGCCGCCCACGATCTTTCCCGGCGGCGCAATTAGTCGCATGATCGAAAGCGCGGTAATGGATTTACCACAACCTGACTCGCCAACCAGCCCCAGCAGCTCGCCACGATCCAAATAGAAACTAACGCCATTCACCGCCCGCACCAATCCTGCCCGCGTGGGAAAATGCGTTTGAAGATTTTGGACCTCGAGTAAATGCATCGCCTTCAAAGAATGATTACCTCCACCGCGCAGGGTCACCCGCCTCAGAATTGACGTTGAAAAAGACTCTGCAGTCGCGACGCCCAGTCGATAAACGATTGTGACTCATGCGGCGGCATTCTGTAACCATGTTTGAAAATGAAAAGCTCATTTCCGCCGCCGTCTGTACAGATTCCCTGGTTCGCTTCATAGAAAGCAAGCATTTCCTCATTAAACGTATTGCGAATTACCTGTTCCTCAGCGCCGCGCAGGAGATACTGGCTTGAAAAAGTTGGACGATTACCAAAATCGATGTCCTGATAGCCAAACGCCGTGATGACCTTATGCAGGATATGCTCGGGACGTAATGAGAAAAAAGAATGCTAAGATTGCGTGGCTCGAAGTAAACGACTGACTGATAGTGGACCTCCTGATACTTCCTGGTACCGGTGACATAAATGTAAAGGGCCAGACCCAACACGACTGCGACGACAAGCACGATGACAAGCACGACGATCAAAGGCTCCATCTGGTTCTCCCCAACAGTTAGACCCGGGCACGAGCACTTACAAACCCAGCTTATTCATCTTCGCTTTCTCGTATTCGCTGTCTTCGCCTGGATAACGGAGCAACTTGTCGAATTTGCCGGTCTCTTTGGCGAGCGCCCAGACGATGCTTTCTCCCGCTGGAACAATCCTGGGTTCCGCGGAGAACACCGGGTCCTTGAAAGCGTCTGCCGCGTCGATCAGCTTCCAACCCTTGCTCTTGAACATGTCGAGCAGGTCCCCCAGAAACAACGCATTCAGAAGATTGAAATGGATTAGCACCGTGTGCTTGACGCTTCGGCCCAGCACTTTCCGTGCAAGCCCATCGTAATAAAGCGCGCGCTCCCACATGTGGCTCAGGTAGAAGTCTCGATAAGGTTTTAGCTCCGCCGCCGGATCTTTACTAAGCCGCGCGCTAAGACGATCGTCGATGGCCCAATCCGAGGCGTCGATCGTGACGTGTCCGTTGCGGTAGCCATTCTGTTTGAGGAATGCTCTGATGGCGTCTCTTTTCGCCGCTGTTTCGCCTTCTTTGAGGTAGGGAAAACGAAAGAGCTTGCTGAAATGCGAAAATTTCTTAATGATCTCCTCACACTTGATTATGTCGCCCGTGTACACATCGGCCGTCACTTTAGCGCTGTTGAGATACTTGTGCGAAAAGGAGTGGTTTCCAATCAGATGACCCGCGCGGTCCCATTCGCGTAATAGCTCTATTCCTTTCGCATTGTCTACATACCTACACGCTACAAACAGCGCAGCTTTTAGATTGCCACGCGATTGCAGCGCTTCCAGTATCGCTCGATTGCGGTCATCAGGGCTTAACCTTACCGACTTGTTCCAATTGAAATCGTCCATCGTGAAGGCGACTTGGGGAGTTGGCCTCGCGGAAGAGACGCTGAAGCCACCCACGCCAAGAGCGAAAACACCCATACCAAATGTTTTAGTAAACTGCCTTCGATTCATTACGTCCTAAGTGTCCGTTCCAGGAGCTTTCATACGGTTGCAGCTTCCCGGTATTCGCCCCAAACTTTCCGCAGTTGATTACTAATCTCGCCAACAGTTACATAAGCCTCAACGCAGGTGAGAATCTGCGGTAAGAGGTTTCCGGTACCGCGAGCAGACTCATCCAGTTTTGCCAGCGCCGTCTCAGCGGCTAGAGCATCGCGTCGTTCACGGAGAGCGCGCAGGCGCTCGATCTGGGCTTGCTCAATTGCCGGATCCACACGATGAAGGGCTATCTGGGAATCGTCTTCGCTGCGGTAGCGATTGACTCCAACGACCACTGATTCATTTTTCTCAATGGCCCGTTGATAGCGATAGGCAGCGTCCTGGATCTCCCGCTGAACGTAGCCCAATTCGATAGCACGCAGCATTCCACCCATCGCCTCAATTTTTTTCAGGTAATCCTCGGCTCGACTCTCAATTTCGCTCGTGATTTGTTCAATGGCGTAAGACCCCGCAAGCGGATCGACCGTGTCGGCCACGCCCGATTCGTTCGCAATTACCTGTTGTGTTCGCAAAGCTAGTCTGGCCGCCTGCTCAGTCGG
>JBPCIQ010000022.1:0-40054 GCA_051006135.1 Pyrinomonadaceae bacterium
GCAGTGTCCACGTCGTAGAGGTCGAGCTTGTGTGCTTCGGCGTGACGGATGCCGGTGGCGTAGAGAGTCTCCATCAGCGCGCGATCGCGCAGGCCGAGCGCTGCTGTAGTGTCCGAAGTTTCGATCAGCCGCGCGATGTCTGATTCGTTGAGCACGTGCGGCAAGGATTGTTCTGGGCGCGGGAAGGCCAGGCGTTCAGCCGGATTGTGCAGCAAGTGGCCACTGCGGTTCATCCAGACGAAGAACGTGCGAATGATCGAGAGCCATTGGCGCAGCGTTGCCGCTGAGATGAGCTTGCCCCTGGGTGAGCGATGGCGTGTCGCGGCATAGACCGTGAAGTCGCGCAGATGAGTTTCATTGACGGCGCGCCAGTCGGTGACTTGATGAGCTTCGCGCAGATAGAGCAGCAGGCGTTCGAGTGTGCGCGCACTGCTCGTACGGCGTGAGTGAGAGAAGCGCCGCGCTTCGAGTTCGGCCAGGTAAGCATCGATGGCGCGATTCATTCGTTGACCGCTCCCTAACGGTCGCGGTTCCGCTCACGGGGATGGCAGCGGGCGATGACTTCGTGCAGGTCGCTGAGTTCAACGCGCGTGTAGACTTCGGTCGAAGAAAGGCGGCGATGGCCCAGGAGCTTTTGGATTTGTCGGATGTCGGCGCGGCCTTTCAAGAGATGAGTGGCGCAGGTGTGGCGCAGCGTGTGCGGCGTGACGTGCTTCTTGATGCCGGCGCGTGTGGCTGCTTTGCGCACGATGCGCACGATGTCGTCATCATCGAGCGGACCACCGGAGCGCGTCGAGACGAACAAGCGCACCTGGCCGGCTTCACGTGCGAACATCGTGCGGGCTTCTTCCAGATAGAGCTTGAGTGCGGCGATCGCACTCTGCGTCAGCGGCACGATGCGGGTAGCGTTGCCCTTGCCGTGCTCGATCCGGAGCGTCGCTGTTTGCAAGTCGGCGTCGTAGATCATCAGCGCGATTAGTTCCGCGCGACGGATCCCGGTGGCGTAGAGCACTTCCAGGATCGTGCGATCGCGAATATCCCGCGGCTTGGTGGTGGGAGTGGCTTCTATGAGTCGTCGCGCTTCTGATTTGGTGAGCACGTTGCGCGGCAAGCGATGCGGTTGCTTTGGCAGTTGCAAAGTAGAAGCCGGGTTGTAGGCGATCTGTTGTTCACTCAAGAGCCAGGAGAAGAACTTGCGCACCGCCGCCAGGCGGTTGGCTTGTGTGCCGACGCTCAGTCGCTTCGGTTCTGTTTTTTCTTTAGTTGCTAGTCCCTTGTTTTCGTCGTGGCGCTCGAAGTTGTAGAGCGCGATCTGATACTGCTGCAGGTGCGCCGGTGTGACATCGGCGATGGAGTTGATCGAAGTGTTGTCAGAGAGCCAATCAAGAAAGACTTTCACATCGCGGGTGTAGTTGACTCGGGTCTTGGGCGAGTAGTTGATCGCTTCGAGCCACTCACTGAAGCGCTCGGCCATTATCTTTAGTCGCTGTTGTTGCGATTCATTCATTGAAGCCAACACGGACAGCTCGAGATAGAGATCTCGAGAAAGAAAGATCAGATCAGTTGTTTGAAAAAAGGCTCGACCTGCTATTTGCCACAACCCCACAAGGTAGGGCTCAAAGTGTTGACCGCTCAGGCGTAAGACCTTGTGGCCCACTCACCACAACCCCACCACAAGGTGCCCGTTTTCGCCTCAAGGTCCACAAGGTTGACGGACTCCACTGCCAGGAGCTCGATTACATTCAACGTCCGCTACGGCAAAAGGTCGCGCCGCCCAACTGTGCGCCGCGCCCGTTTGCCTCCGCTCTCTTTAGCGCCACGTTGCAGCGCTCCGCGTTTCGTGGCAGCGGGCGGCGGCCACGGACGGGCGGGGTCATCCGATAACGCGGCATTATGTCCTGGTCAGACATGCCGCCCGCCGTCGCTGATAAAGCGTCGCGCCGTCATGCGTCATGCACCGGCACATAATTGGGTCGTTATCGGAGCGCCCCCGCCCGTCCGCGGCCGCCGCCCTCCATGGTCCGGCGCAGATGCTCGTCGGCGCAGCTTGAGCCTGTGGCGTAACTGGCTTGGTACAGCGCAGCGTGGTCGCTCCGCGCGTCACGCGCTGTGCAAAAAGCAGCACATCGCGCGCCGCGCTCCGCTCCTGACTCAACAATCAAAGATCGATCACACCGCCGCGGCTTTCTCCTGGAGTTGCTGCTTGAGCGCAGCGACATCAGTCAACCCACGCAAGCCATCGCTGCCGTTTTCTTCGGCGCGCGCCAGGCTGTAGACGCACGGTCGGCCATTGCCATTCACCGCGGCGTAGAGGTATTCCATCTCGACGAGTTGCCGGCAGTACGAACGCACCTGCCAATCAGACCAGCCCGTCGCTTCCCGGATCTCACGCCGTGAGAGATTCACGTCAGCCACATTGCACTTGAGTTCGTCGGCGCGCTTCACACACAGCGCGCGCAGCTCGTCGTAAAGCCCACGCACCGGCGCGGCCAGTTCATCCAACCCACGGGCCAACACTTCGCTGGCCAGTTCGTTGCCCAGGGCGATGTCGTCGATCGTAACTTCCACATATTCGATCTCGACGTCGCCCCGCGTCGCGCGTTTGATCTCACGTTGATGTTGATGCAGCAGGGCAATCGAGTTGATTAGCGCCAGGTACTTTTTCTGTTCGCGCCGGTGCATCAGCCGATCGCTCGGATAGGCCAACTGCTCGACATAAGGATTGACCACCGCCAACGGCCGCAAGAGCCGCTGCGCGTTGTGATGTAGCCGTTGTACTTGCTCTGAGGTGGCTTGCTCCAACACGCCCTCGAGTGTGAACGAGCGCCGCTGGCGCTCCAGGATCGCGCGCGTCTGCTCGTGTGATTCATCCATCGTCAACAGTACGAAGCGGCTGCGGGTTTCTTCGTCGAACGCTTCTGCCGAGGTCGTCGTGATCACGATCACCACCGGCCCATAGACTTCGTAATGCTCCGTGTGCAGCTTCCCGCTCTGCGGGTCTGTTCTGGTCGCCGCTATTGAGAGTCGCTGGTCGCTCGCCAACGTGCGCAAGGAATAGACAGCTTGCGCCGCGCCTTCATCCTCGGCGATCAGCAGCACTTTGCGCTGCAACGAGGAAGGATCCTTGTAGAACAACGCCTGGCCCGTCAGCCGCGTTACTCTCACCGCTTCCTCAGGCGGCACGAACGCACAGAGCGCATCCTGCAACGCACTCTTGCCCGCACCGCTACGCGCCACGATCAGCACCGCCAGCGGCTCGGAAAGTTTTCTCGAGACAGCGGCCAGGTAGGCAGTCAACACCGTCGCCCGTTCCCCCACCAGCCCGCACTTGCGAAAGTCCTCGACGATCCGCTCAGTGAGTTTTGGATCTTTCAAATAGGCAAGACCCGCCGCCCTTTCGTCCGGCGTCATCGGCGCATCGCTCTTGTTTCCGTCGTCGCCGTTCTTCCGCATCGCCAGCCGCGCCGCTTCCAGTTTCTCGATCATCTGCAGCAGGTCCGCACTCACTTGTTGCTCGCCGACACCGCACAGCTTCGCCGCGCCCTGGGCAAACAGCGCCCGCGCGCGGGCTTGATAGAGATCCAGCGTGTCGAGATGGAAGTTGCCGTTGATGGTGAGTCGCACGTTTACTCTGAGCCGCTCCAGGCCCACCGGCGACAAGCCCCGGATGCGATACTCACGGCCATCGGTTGCAAACAGCATCGAGCCGTCGTTGCTCGTCTCGAGCTGTAATGATCCGGTTCGCGCTGACGCGCTCACTGCGGGCGGGACGCCCGCGCTCCCAGCATTCGCGCTCGCAATCAACGCGCGGATTTCATCAACGCTGCCACCAGAGGCGATGAACTCGGCCGCATCCTTTGTCGGCAACTCCACCGATCGCGCTGCGATGTTCACTGCCGCCAACCGCTCGGCCATATCGACAGCAGCCGCGCGGCCCGCTTCATCAGCATCGAGCAACAGCACCACGCGCTTGACGCGACACTCAACCAGGTGCGCCACGATCTCATCAGTCAGCCCCGTCACGCCATAAGTTGGAATGACGTTGCGCAGCCCTGCGCTCCACAGCGCCGCTGCATCGATCACGCTCTCAGTGATGATCACCTCGTCGGTGTTGCGCGCGCCCTGGGGATTAAAGATGCCGTGTCGCTCGCCCGGCAAGTACAGATGCCGCCGTCCCTCGATGCTGCGCCCGTAGAGACCAACCACGTGGCCGCTGTGCGGCCCAACCGCAGCGACTAAAGGAAAGACCACGCAGCCGCGCATCAACTCACGCCCCGAGCCGGTCAGCACGCCAACGCGACGCAGCGCGCGCCGTCCTTCTGCCGGCAGCTTCTCTGCCAGCGTTCCGTCAATAAAGCCGACACGAAAACTCGTCGCGAACTCCGGCGCGGTGATGCCCCGCGAACGCAAGTAGTCCTGTGCTGCCGGCGTCGCCAACAGTCGCGCGTGATAATGATCCACCGCGCGCTCCAGCCATTGCTGATCTGCAACGCCAACAGATTTAGACTCGGCTTCGTTTCCGCCGAGCCGCCGATGCGCTTCGCGAAAGTCCACCCCGTCAGCCTTCATCACGAAGCGGTACACGTCGCCGCCTTCGTGACATGCGCCCAAACAGTTCCATAGTTGTTTCTTTGGATCGACGATGAGGCTAGCTTCGGTGTCGCGGTGCAGAGGACAGAGCCCAACGAACTGCTTGCCGCGCTGAGTGAGAGTGACGCCGCGGCTGCGAATGAACGACACCAACTCGTTCGCCCGCTTCACCCGCTCGATCTCTGCCTTGTCGATCAGCATTCCGGCTCGCCCCGTTTCTCTAAAAAGCTGTCAAGAGTTTTCTGCTAAAAACTGCTGGTAAAAACTTGGCGGCGATATTAGCATGATTCTGCTAACATGCAAGCGGAAACTTGCCGGAGGAATATGCACCCAGAAAACCAGTTGTATAGTGACCCCATGGCGGGTAAGACAGGATTGGCCGGCAGGCCTTCAAAGAAGAAAGCTACCGAGAGCGGAACAAGACTGGCAGCATTGCGTAAACAGGCAGGTCTATCTCAGGCGGCGCTGGCCGAAGCGATTGGCATTCCGCAGCGCACAATCTCTTTCTATGAACGTGAGGCGGCAGCAATCCCTTCAACCCTGGTCCCGAGGTTTGCAAAGGTCCTGGGCGTTTCCATGGAAGAACTGCTCGGCATCGGCGACGGCGCGCAACGAGCCAAGCGCGGACCCAAGTCCCAACTAGAACGCCAACTCGAAGCCGTCGCCACCCTACCCCGCAATCAACAACAGAAGATCCTCGCCGTCGTTGAAGCGATGATCGCCCATCACGCCGAACGCTGACGGCAATTACTGTTCCGGGTTCTAGTCGATTTTCTTCACCTCAGCCGGAGCAACGTTGTCCAAGATTTTATAGACGATTGGGGATGCCAGAACAGCCGACTTGATCTCACCACGTTGGGCGTGAGTCGCGTTCTCGAAGAAGGTAACAGCTATCGCTTCATGGCCCTGAACCGGTCGGTTCACTCTGAGAATCGTACCTACACCATCTTTATGATGATGGCCTCGCCCTTGAGGATCAGGATAAGTAAGCGTTTCTTCAAGAAAGTGACTAATCTCCTTCTCGGTCACACGGGCTTTGAAGTAGATCACGAGGCTTGCGTTAACCGCTGGACCAATAGGACGCATGTCCTCATGCTTCTGCCAGGGACAGGCCAGAGACATCAAGCCAAATGTTGTGGCTACGACGAGAGTTCTGAGCGGAATAGAAAGTATTTGCATATCACCTCGGCTTGACGCTTGGAAGTGGCTTCATTGGTTCCTTCAGTGCATTTGGAGAACCCTCGGGTTGCTCAATTATCATAGTCGTCACGATATTCTTTCCTTCATACACATAGCTATACGCTGCGATCGAGGGATAACTTGTCGCAGAGCTATCTTGATTCAATCCAACCTGGCCTGTGTTGCTGTTAATCGTGAGATTAAGGGAAGTGCGAATACTACCAAAATCAATAACACCGGAGAATCCACTCTCCGCAGTGGTAGCGACGTTGACATTTACCATGCCACCGCTACCGATGGGAACCGTTGTTTGACTCGAGCCGTCCGGGCCGGCCTTAGCTCCATTGAGAGTCGTCTCCGCCGTGCCTTGCGCTTCTATAACTGGATTTCCCGTGATCGCGACCGCGGGATTGAGGACCTTACTGGCGTTAGCTTCAGTCTTCTGCGAAATATCAAACTTTTTTGAATCACCTGACGATCGGTTCGCGATAAGGTCAGTTCGAAACCTAGCAGTTAAATTCTCGTTGTCTCCAGAAAAACCCCTATTGTCTCCCACTCCTATTGTTTTGAACGTCTTGGCCGCGATAAAGGCTTCTATGCAGATCCCTACCTGACCTGGTCTTAATCCTGCTGGTGCAGAACATCGGCCGTTGGCATCAACGTTGTTGCAAGGACTATTTCGTACGTACGAGTAAGAGTTCCAAGATTGCGGGTTAGCCTGGAACTGGTCCGCGAAAGGTCTATCAGAGGACGTGAATCGTCCCTGGCTTGAGGAGTAGTACCGCGCGCCGAAGTAATCCAATCCTGTCTCGTTGTCCCGTTCTTTTGAGGTAAATTTTCTACGTGGTTAGTTGTTGCGGATCGGCCTTACCGCCAATCACCGACTAAGACAAACGGCGCCCAATAGAATGGCGCACTGTATTTCTTGCCGGAAATCATCGCCAGTTGTGCGGCTCTCATGGCGCCGGATGGGGAAACAGATGACGCACCTGGCGCGAGCAAGCGCTTGTAGAAGTCAGTCATCAAATCAGCGGTTGACTTGTCTGCCACAGACCAGAGGCTAACTCCCACGGTTGGCGCGCCGGCGTACATGAAGGCTCGCGTAAGGCCCATGACGCCCTCGCCACGTTTTTCCTTAGCCAGACCTGTCTCACACGCAGAAAGCATTACCAACGGAGAGCCCAGGCGCAGATTGAAAACCTCGTCCGTCCTGAGAAAGCCATCATCGTTTTTGTTGCCGACGAGCGAAAGCACCAGGCCGCTAAATTGCGGACGCTCGGCATTTAAAAGACCGTGAGTGGCCACATGCACTACGCGATACTTCTGTATGTCGCGTGCTCCAAGATTTGCTTCACTCGCATCGAGGTCGAGCCAAACGTCAGTCTGCGCACCGGAAGCTTTTGCCAGGCGCGCGATCTGCTCTGCCTCCAGGCGCGTGCCCGGGAGCCGCGCCAGCGGCAGGCCTTGCATTTTCGCAGATGCCGCAGTGGCCATAGCCCCTTGACCCGTGACGTCGGTCAGCGCGCTTTCAATTCCCAACCCCCGCGTTTCGGCAGACTCGGTTGAAGAAGTGGCGCCGCGAGCTCGCCCGTCGTTTGAATTGAAAACGGGATCCGCCAATATCAACATCGTACGTCCGGTAGTTTTGTTTCCCTGCTGTCTGATTGCTCCGATAACAGATGCGGAAGGTGAATAAACAATCTCGTTTGAACTGACGAGATATGGTAGGGCCGAATAGTCGGCGCTCGCGGACGTCTTCACCAGCGCCTCAAAGGGAACATAGTTCAGCGCGCCGTCCGCTACGACGAGCAAACGCTTGTCGCCAATTACGGCCGCAGCGGGCTCAACCGCAGCCTTGTAGAGTGCATTTGAAGCCGCAATGAATGCTGCAGCGTCTGCCGGCGACGGACCAGCTACTCCGAGTCCGCGCGTCGAATCCGCCGCCACATCGATGCCGACGATCCGCCGCTGTAGTTTGGAGGGAATCAATTGGGCTCGGAGATCAGTGGCCAACTTGTCGATAGCAGGTCTGGCAGGTAGCTTGTAGAGTGTTAGGCCCTTATTGGTCGCGGCCCATAGATACGAGGCTTCGGGTCCAAGACTGTACTCGAGCAGGACCGTTTGATCATCGAGAACCTTCTGCTGAGCTTCAGCTAGAGACAACGACTGGCCAGAGGTCAGGTCGGCATAACGCGGGCTTGCAACCCGGATCTGGTTTTCAATCTCGTTAAAGTCGGTTTGGAGTTTGTCCAGTTCAGTGTCGAGTTCCCCCGGTTTCTTCTTTGGCTCGTCACTGGAGATATTGATGCCGGTTAGAATCTCGGCAATTTCCTGCTGACGATCCAGGTTGTCCTGTTTGCGCTTGAGCAACTCTGCAGGCACACCGGCAGTCACCGCACCGCCGCCTTCCGCTATCAGATCCAGAAGCGAACGAGCCCGCGCCTGCTCACTGATCCTGAAGGCTTCTGCGGCATAATCCAGCGCCTTACCTTCCAACGGTGAACCAGCGGCTGGCGCAGCGAGAAGCGCCATTTCCGCCAAAGAGCTGGCCGCTTCATCAAATACATTCTTTGTTGTACCAAGAAAGGTCGTGCGGGCCTCGTCAGCATGCAAACTGCCCTGTCTCAGGGTCTCGATGGTTTTAATCGCATCCCGATAATTCACGACGGCGGATTCCCTCGCTGCTATACCCTTCTTCGCATCCTTCTCTTGTGCCGCCTGTAACCAAAGGCTGCGGCCTAATCCGCGTTGCGCGGGCCACATCAAATCGAGCCGCTTGTCTGCCTGAGCACCCTTTACCGCTTCCATGTAGAACTTGTTTGCATCCTTAAGCTTTCCCTGGCGCAGAGCAACGTCTCCGAGGCTGGTCCTGGCGGCAGCGCGGAAGCGTCGCGTTTGACCCAGATTCCCGATTCCAGCCAGGCTGCTCCCTGTTGCTTCAAGTGCGGCCAGAAAATTCTTCTTTGCCGACTCCATATCGTTATTGAAGTAGGCAATGCGCCCCATTCCCAGCTGAAAACTGGAATAGACGATTGAGTTGCGATACCCGTCAATCTCTTTCTTGATTTCCCCCGCAACGGCGAGCGCGCTGGTTGGCGCGGCAACCGATACATTTCCCGTAGAGAGACCCCCGGCAATCGCACCAAACCCACCGAACCTTCCGCCAACCTTAGCCGCAGCACTCTCAGGCTTTTTCACTTCCATCTGCCCGTAGGCCGCAGTCGCTTCAGCTATTCTTCCCAAGCGGAAGTTTACGTCGCCAATCTTTGCCAGCATCAGATTCGCGTTAAACTTGTCGTCCGCCAAACCGATGGCAGCCGTAAGCGAATCCTGTTTCTGTTGTGCGCTGACAAAGTTCTCATGAGCTTTCTTGTAATGGTCGAGGGCAACGTTATATTGACCTTGCCTCAGGTAAAGGTCACCCAGCTCGTTGTGAGCCGCAGCCATGCCGCGACTGTTATTCGCCGCAGTGTAGAGTTTGAGAGCAGTCTGAAGCTGGCCGAGGGCCTGGTCCGCCTTGCCGCGCTTAAGCAGTCGCCTGCCCTGCTGCAGCGCGGTCGACGCCCCATCCGCCTGTTGTGGCGCTGACGCTCGAACCACCGCAGCCTTGATTGTGACCACGTAAGAAACAATTAGCAGACTTGCACAACAGGAAAGAATGACGAATCTCGTTACTCTACTCTTCATTAGAAAAACTCCTCGTGATGGTTATTTGTGTATCAACTCAAGCGTGGCAACAAGCATTGGGGTATTCGAGGATGCAGTCAACATAACCAGCGATGGTTCGGGATCATCCTTGCTCAGACCAATCCCGCGAGTTGTTGCCACCTGCTCGTTGGCGCTCTGAGCCTTTCCGTAATGCTGCGACTTGGCTACCTGGACCGGCACACTCAACTCCTTCTGGATTTGCGCCCACAAATCCGATCCTGGTTGTAAAGGACATTTGTTTTTGTTGTCACGACAGAAACTAAGCAGATCGTCATCGATTGGCACCGCCGGCAATGGCTCGCGCGTAAAAACAAAAAACAGTCGCTCGGCGCCGGGTTGTTCGTCAAAACTAAACCAGCGCAATCTCTCCTCGGAGGCCACGCTTGAAGGAATCTCGAATGGAACGTGAGACTGGATGTAATTTCCCGCATCATCCAATTGGGAGTCGGGATAGATCATTACCGGCTTGCCCCCGTCCGTCGTGTTGAAAATGTACAGATAGCCATCGGCGTTCGTCTCGAGCAAAACTCGAACGCGATCGCCTTTGCGAAACACGCGGTTGGGATCAGACCGTACCGCCATGCCGTTTGAGTCGCGCGTGAAAAGCGTCAGGCCCAGTCCGATTTTTTGACCAGGCTTCTGACCACCTCCATCAGGCGTGGAAACCGGAGTACTGGTCGGATTGAGCGGTTTCGGCTCAATGGTTTTTTTACGTCTCCTACTCGGTTTCGCGGCGGGAGTGGTTCTCGCGGGCCTGTTGGGCCGAGTAGTTAGGAATGCACCGCGGACGCCTTCCTCATCTTGTTGGATGGTAGATTGTGCGCTAACGGCTGCGAGCGCCAGCACCAATACGAAAAGAATCATCTTTGCTTTCATTCAAACTCCTTCTACTTCGAAATCAACCCTGGTGGATTTACTTATGCTCGATACGAATGACAAACGTAATCGGATTACCTGATTGACCGGTAGCCGGGACTTTTACGGATACAAACTGCTCGGTTGGCAGATCATCATTCAACGAGGTGGTCGCACGATTACTTTGAAATTGCTCAACAAAACTGGATAATTCAGCCTTTTCTGCAGCAGTCAGTTGGCGCCCAGCTGGTTCCTGTAAGAACGCGGGTGACGACAAAGGTTTGGGAGAAAAAATGATGGTGTAATCTTCCGTTCCGGGCTTCTTATCGAGTTCTAACCAGTGTTCGATGCCGCTAGGAAAACTAAAATCGGCTCCTTTTGTCACTTGATTGGTCTCAAGCCCGGAAATTGACGCGGGTTTTGCCGTCAAAAACGCCGTCGCCTGGTTCTGCGCTCCAGGGCCGATAATGTACAAATAACCGGCCTCGCTGAAAACAAAATGAAACTTAAACGATTGGCCGGAGGCGAGCGGAACCACGCCGGCCACGCGCGCTGGTTCACCGATGATAGACTCCGGAAGCAGCTCCAGCCAATAACGACCCGCATCCTTTGCTGCTGCTCTTGCCGGGGCGTCATTCGCAAGCGTCTTACTTTTTTCAGCAGTAGTTTCTCCTGGTCTTGCGTTATTCTTTGCCGCCATCCATCTGTACACAAAAAAACCACCCACGGCAACGATAAGGAATAGCAAGACAAAAGCGCCGGCGCCCGCTGCCATTAAAGGCCCGCGACGCGACGGCTGGCTGGGTGTAAGCGGCTTAGGGACCTGAGGGATCGTCGCGCTCGACATATCCATCGCACCTGCCGATGGCGCGCTAGCATACTGTTGCGCCACTATTTCGGGCGCTCTTGGCGGCGGAACTGATGTTTGCGCTGGTGAAACAGGGGCTGGCGGGGAAAAGCGAAATCCGGGGTCAGTGACCGGCGCCTCCACCGTGACGATGGTCGGGGCATTCACGTCGGATTTCGTCTTTAACTGGCCCGACACAACCTCGGTCTGTCCCCTATTTGCTTCGTCTACATGGGGAAGGTCAGGAATTGTTCTACCCCAAACATCTCCGGGCTTTATTGGGCCTACCGCGGCACGTAATTCTTCGGCTAACTGGCCAGCACTCGCCTGTCTCTCGCTCCGATCCTTCGCCGTCGCCCGACTAACCGCTTCGCTGAAGGCCCGTGGAATATCTGGCACAGCCTCGTGCAACGGTGGTGGCACAACGGAAACATGTTCGCGTCGCAACTCGTGCAATGTCACTCCCGAGTAAGGACGCCGCCCGGCGATCATCTCGTAGACGACCAGCCCCAGACTGTAAATGTCCGCCCTTCCGTCAATCTCCGAGTCTCCGTCGAGAGGAATTTCGCCCCATTGCTCAGGCGACATGTAATAGGGCGTACCCAAAACTTGTCCGGCCATCGTAAGTGCAGTGTTGCCTCCTCCTCCTCCGTCCAGGCCGGCAATCTCTCGCATCTTGGCAATGCCCAGGTCGAGCAATTTCAGAACCGGCTCACCGCCAGTGCTCGCCTTTCCAATCATGATGTTTTCGGGTTTCAAGTCGCGATGAACGACTCCCATGGCGTGGGCCGTATTCAGCACGCTCATGATCGGCTCCAGAATTCCGAACGCTTCAGCTGGTGTGAAACGACCGCGTCTCCTGATCTCTTCGCTCAGGGTATGGCCCTCCACATATTCCATCACCATGTAGATGGTGCCGTCGCTTGCCGTGCGCAGGTCGTAAACGGTAACCGCGTTATGATGGCGAAAGCGCCTCGCCGCCTGTCCTTCCCGACGAAAACGGCGCAGCCAATCGGCGTTCGTGCGAACTTCCGGCGGCAGAACCTTGATGGCTACCCGATCGCCGAGGAGAATGTGTCGCGCGCGATACACCGCCCCCATGCCGCCCTTGCCCAGCATTATTTCGATTTGATACTGCCCATCGAGGACCGTATCAACGATAGACGACGGATCATCTTCCAGCACTTCGCCGTCAGTCGGACAAAAGCTCACGCTATCTTCGTATTTAGCTTTGCAGACAGTGCAGTGTTTCATGAAGGGTAAGATTCAGAACCACCCAGCTAATATACAATGGCCGGCTGGATGCGTGACAGCGACACAAGATGTCGGGAGGCTAGTTTAACACAACGCACGACACGAGTATTCTCCGCGAGACTGCGCCCACCAGTGGCTTGATCCGTCAAATCCCAACAAAGGTCTGGTTGTAGCGTTTCAAGTAACTGCCGCAGCAAAGTTTGGCTCGATTCGGATGAGTGGCTTGGGGCAGATTAGGAGGCTAAGAATAAATTCGCCTGGCGTATTCTTCGACCATGCGATCGCTATTGAATTCGGGAACGAGAGTCGAGATAGATCGCTTCATCATCGCGATCCACTTTCGGGGCAGTCCGTCACTATCGCGCTCATAGTAAGTTGGCACCACTTCCTGCTCCAAAACTCGGTAAAGCGATTCCGCGTCGCTCGCATCAACGTCGCCCGTCTCCGCACCTTCCACGGAGCCACCGATAGCGAAGCCATTGGTGCCGTCGTATCCTTCGAGCCACCAGCCATCGAGAACTGAAAGATTCAGACCGCCATTCATAGCCACCTTTTCTCCGCTCGTACCCGAAGCCTCCAGCGGTCGCCGGGGGACATTCAACCAGACATCAACTGACTGAACTATTTGCTTGGCGATCTCCTGATCGTAATCCTGCAAAAAGACTGCTCGCTCCTGCACGAGAGGATCGTATTTCCAGTGAGCAATCTGTTGCAGAATCAGTTTTGCTCCCTGATCCTGTGGATGTGCTTTTCCGGCGAATACAAATTGCACCGGACGATCTTCGGCATTGATAATTCTAAGCAAACGATCCGGGTCTTTCAGCAAGAGACTCCAGCGCTTGTATCCGGCGATTCGCCTGGCAAATCCGATCGTGAGCGCCTGCGGCTCAAACATCTTTCGCGCTGACTCCGTGTATTCAATGTTCTCTCTACGTTCCAACCTTGCGTGGAAGGAACGATGGCGAATGAACGCAATCAGCCGCTGTTTCAAAAGTGAATGGGCCGCCCAGAGCTCCTCATCAGAAATACTGGCGACGCTTTTCTCCCAATGCGCTTTATCGCGCACATGTTCGGTCCATTCAGCACCGGCGTGTCGTTCATAGAGCGCCCGAATCAATCGCGCGACCCAGGTCGGCGCGTGCACCCCGTTGGTTACGTGCGTAATTGGAATCTCATCAATCGTCCTGTCAGGCCAAAGCTTCTGCCAGAGTGCGCGAGAGACCTCGCCGTGTTTACGGCTCACACCATTGGTGGAGCGGCACATCCGAATTGCCAGGGGTGTTAAGCCGTAACGCCCGTCGATGTTTTGCGGCTCTATTCGGCCGAGCGCGAGAAATTCCTCATGACTCAAACCCAGTTCCTGCTGGTAGCTAGGACCAAAGCACTGGCTGACGAGCTCCGCCTCGAATTCGTCGTTTCCGGCGGCAACGGGCGTGTGTGTGGTAAATGCGCAGCGCTCGCGCACTACCTTCGCTACCTCCGGAAATTTGAGTCCCTCCGATTGAATCAGCTCTCGCGCCAACTCAAGAGTTAGAAACGCTGAATGTCCCTCGTTTAGATGAAACACATGAGGCGTTATCCGCAGCGTTCGCAGCAGGCGGACACCGCCGATGCCAAGCAGCATCTCTTGCACGACACGTGTTTCACCGTCACCACCGTAAAGATGACCGGTAACTAAACGATCGATTTCTTCATTCTCAGCTATGTTCGTGTCCAGTAGATAAAGAGGAACTCGACCAACATCTGCACGCCACACCTGCGCACGCACTATGCGCCCGCGTATTGAGACCTCAATCCGCACCGGCATCCCGCTTTCATCCTTAATCTGACGAATCGGCAGCTCCCCGGGGTAGGTCTCTCCATAATGTTCTTCCTGCCAGCCGTCACGTCTCAGCCGCTGGCGAAAATATCCGTAGCGATAGAGCAAACCTATCGCTACAAGCGGTAGTTGCAGGTCGCTAGCCGACTTCAAATGATCTCCCGCCAGCATTCCCAAACCACCAGAATAAAGCGGCAATGAATTGTGGACCCCGTATTCCGCGCAGAAGTAAGCCACCGGACGCTCCTGAGTAATTCGCGTTCGATCGACTTGAACCGGAACCGTTTGCGACCCCCAGGGAAAGCCAATGTATTGATCAAAACGATCAGCCAGCTGACGTACCCGGTCGGTGAAGGTGGGATCGGTCGCCATCTGAGCAATACGGTATTCGGAGGTCCTGGTAAGCAGTAGACGTGGATTGTGCTCACACTCCTCCCATACGTCGGCATCAAGATCGCGAAAGATCCCGGGGCCGTCGGCCGACCAACTCCACCAATAATTCCAGGAAAGCCGCTCTAGTGGTTGTAAGGCAAGCGGCAGCGCGAGACCGCTGTCCGCGGAAGAACTCTTGTCGGAGGTGGTAGTGTTTATCTTGTTAGTGGTTTCGACCATGAAGCAGTCCGTGTCGCGTGTTAGGTTTACAAAAGAGTTGGCACCCTTGGTCCGCGCGCTTTATCTAAAACGGTGATAGTCCACAAAAAGGGCGGCATCACCTTGATTCAGGAAGACCATCTGCACCTCAGTTAGCTCGCGGTGCTCGGCGAGGAACTCCTTGATGGTCTGGGAAGCGATCGCAGCTGCCTCGGAACGACGGTATCCGTAGACGCCTGTAGAGATAGCCGGAAAAGCTATTGCAGCAATAGAATTTTTCAAAGCAAGAGTCAGCGAGTTTTTGTAGCACGCGGCCAGCAGTTCTGCCTCACGTCCGCCATGCTTTCCATAGACTGGTCCGACGGTGTGAATAACGTGTCGCGCGGGCAAATTGCCACCGCTTGTAATCACCGCTTCACCTGTGGGCAAGCCATCAGGGTACTGCGTTCGGCGAATCTCGCGACACTCCTCCAAGATTCGTGGTCCACCGGCTAGATGTATTGCGCCATCCACACCGCCTCCACCAAGAAGAGATGAATTTGCTGCGTTCACGATCGCATCTACGTCCTGGACCGTAATATCCCCGACGATGATTTGAACGCGGCCTTCTAAGAACTGTTTCTGTTCCATTGTCAGCAACTAGATTTCATCGGCGGATTCACGCCGCGGCTCGACTCTGACCTCGTCAAACATGTCTTGCCGGCGAAGCGCTTCGGCCACCCCTTTGGCCTTGTGTTCAGTTAACGGATGCTCCGGATCCGCGCTGGCAATCTCGAACACACGCTCGTCAAGCATGACTACACCGAGAGAGCCAAGCGTAACGCCTGGGGTAATCTGTATTTCATTCATGTTGTGGATGCGGAAGTGTCCCGTTTGTTCAACCCAGTCCTCAATGAACGGGTCTCTCAGGGCATGTTCGGCTTCTGATTCCGAGAGGTAGGCCCCCTCAACGATTAGACAATGTTCGCGCACTTTGCGTGTTTACTAAGTGTGAGTCTCTGGGGCCGGAACCCTTAACAACGACACCTCGTTCCGGCTGTGCTCTGCAACTCTACCATCGCCGCACTTTACCGGCCAAGCTGGACGTGAGGTGGGGGACCACTGGCAGTAAGCAAGCGGATAATGCGAAAACGCCGCCGGAAGTGACCTTCCGACGGCGTCCATATTTCTTCTGCAGGTTGTAACGGCCCTCGTGTTTGGCTGGCGCTGGTTAGTAAGCCTTCGCGTATTGCTCGTTTAGAGCTTCACGCAGGCGGCGGAAGTAGGGGTTGAAACTCACAAACCCTGTCGTGCCCTGGAAGAAGGCTTTTCCACCGGTTTCGTCTGCCAGGCGGTTAAGCGAGCTTTGGCCATAACTAGCCGCGATTCCACTGCGGCTGGTCAGACCCACGGAAGGCGCGTAAAAGGCAAACACTGCCACGTTACGTTTGTTGGCGTGTGCAATTGCCCGGTGAAGGTCAGTGGTGTTGCCGGCGGCAGACGAGTCGAACCCGTGTGATGTGTCCAAGCCGTCGGAGACTAGTAATACGGCACTCCTCCCTTTCCAACTAGCATCGAAACCGCGCAGTGCCTCGATCACTTCCACATATGGATTAAAAGGCGACCCAGCCGTGCTGGACAGGGGAATGCGCAACGAGCGCGCTGCCTTGTCAAGGTCCGTTGTAAACGGCTGACGAACTTGTAACGATCCGCTGGTAACATAACCCACCATTACTCGAGATCCGGCGGGCAGCGATCTAATGAAGTCGCGTGTGGCGTCCAACTCGTTCCCGACCTGCGAAATAAGGTCGTCCTGAATCAAAATAGCAAGATTCAGTGGCGTTAATATTCGGGCGTTCCTTTTGTCATTCTTATTTCCGTCAGTCCTCGCTGCAAAGGTTGCCACACTTGCTACAAAGGCAACAACCAGCACCACGACCAGCGGAAATGTTCGTCGCAAAGACATGTTTCTTACTCCTAACCTATTCGAACTTGTCCACTCACTCAGATGCACAACCCATGGGAAAAGATGGCCTTAAAGTGTCTTGGAACTTCGTGGGAGTGCTTATGCCATTTAGAGAAAGGTCAATCTGAAGTCGTGTCTTACTTGGGACTCCTGCTTGAGAGCAAGCGAACGATCCACAAAATTCACCAAAAGACACGAAAAGCCTTGGTGTTATTTCGTGTCATTTAGTGGATCGTCCTCGAACCGAGGGAAGAGGAAGCGTTGGAAAGTGAAATTATGACATCATCTGGACCGCGCTGCATCTTTTTTCACATCGAATAATCCCGTTTTAGATTCGGATACTGAGCTATCGACCCTAACTTGCGTTTACCATGCGCGCTCAGATAAATTACCTCCCAATCCGGAACACATCCTGCCAGGTACTCTGGGCTTTGATTGAAGCGGATGGGTATCCTTCACCAAAATTCGCATACCGAAAGGGAAAGTCGTTATGAAAGTTTATTCGACAGATTCGATTCGCAATCTGGCGGTCATTGGACACGGCGACGCAGGCAAGACGCAACTATTAAGCTCTCTTCTCTACGTCGCCGGCGAAACGTCCCGTTGGGGTAAGGTGGATGAAGGAACAACCGTCACCGATCACGAAGAAGATTCGATTGCGCGCAGGATCACACTCAATATTGGACTCGCTCATTTAGACTATCGGGAAACCAAACTCAATTTTATAGATACACCCGGATATGCTGCGTTCGTCAGCCACGCACGTCCAGCTCTGCGGGTCGCCGACTGCGCTGTGGCGGTAGTTGACGGCGTTAAAGGCGTTGAAGTGCAGACAGAGAAAACCTGGGCTTACGCCAACGAGTTCATCGTGCCGCGCATTATGGTGATTACGAAACTCGATAAAGAACATTCGGATTTTGGCAAAGCTATTGAAAGCGCCCAGAGGACCTTCAGCCGGGCAATCATTCCTTTTACTTTACCAATAGGGCGAGAGAAAGATTTTCGTGGTGTGGTGGACGTAGTCCATATGAAAGCGTACGAGCTCGGCGCTGATGGACAGGCGAAGGAGATTGACATCCCCAGCGACGGTCGCGACTTCGTTGAGAAGACGCGCGAGCGTCTCGTCGAGCTGGTGGCCGAATCCGACGACGCTCTATTGGAGAAGTATTTGGATCAGGGGACACTCGACGAAGCCGACATTATTCCCAACATCAACAATGCCATAGCACAGAGCAAACTCTGTCCGGTGTTTGCGGTGTCCGGCGCCACCCTGGTGGGACTCCGGGCGTTGCTAAACGGTATTGTCGATTACGCGCCGGACCCGGCCCACCACGAGGCGGAATATGGCTATCCGGTAGATGCTGGTCCAAACGCAGACAAGATAGCACGTCGCTACAACGCGAGTGAGCCGTTTTCGGCTTATTGCTTCCGCACGGTCGCCGATCCGTTTGCGGGTCGCATAAACGTAATGAAGGTAATTAGTGGTCGGTTGCACACTGATGCCAATGCGTTGAACTCCACCCGTGGCACGATGGAACGGCTTGGAGCACTGCATGCAGTCCAGGGTAAGCAACTCGACAAAGTCCCTGAAGTTCACGCCGGTGACATTATCGCTTGTGTGAAGCTCAAAGAGACACAGACCGGCGACACGCTCTGCGACAAGCAGGCTCCCATCGTTTTCCCGCCGGTTGAGTATCCCGAAGCCGCCATTGCTTTTGCGATCGAGCCAAAGTCACGCCAGGATGAGGAGAAGATCAGCGTGGCGCTACACAAGATCCTGGAAGAAGATCAGGCGCTACATTTCAGCCGCGATGCCCAAACCAAGGAGTTCTTACTTTCCGGTTCGGGCCAACTCCACGTGGAAACCGTTGTTGAGAAATTGAGGAAGCGGTACGGCGTGGAAGTGACACTTCATCCACCCAAGGTTCCCTACAAAGAAACCATCACGCAGCGCGCCGAGGTCCAGGGACGGCACAAAAAACAGACTGGCGGCCGGGGACAGTTTGGCGACTGCAAGGTCATATTCGAGCCTATGCCCCGCGGCGGTGGTTTTGTCTTCGAGGACAAGATCTTCGGCGGCGCCGTGCCACAGCAATTTCGACCGGCGATCGAGAAAGGCATCGTCGAGGCCGCTCTTTCAGGAGCCATTGCAGGTTATCCCCTCGTGGATTTCAAGGTGCAATTGATCGATGGTTCGTATCACAACGTCGATTCCGATGAACATTCTTTTCGCGCGGCCGGCCGGAAGGCATTTCGTGCGGCGATGGAGAAAGTAAAGCCTTCGATACTTGAACCGATCATGGACGTGGAGATCGCAGCGCCCCAGGAAAATAGCGGCGACATCATGGGAGATCTCAATTCCCGCCGCGGCCGCGTGCAAGGCATGGAAACCAACGGCAAGCAACAGGTTATTAAGGCGCAAGTGCCGATGTCTGAAATGCTCAACTACCAATCGACGCTGAATTCGATCACCGCGGCACGCGGGTCATTCCACATGCAGTTTTCGCATTACGATCCAGTCCCTGGAAATTTGGCGCACAAGATTGTCGAGCAATCGCGAGCGGAAGGAAGAATCCGTGGGGGCGAAGAAGAAGAGTAATTCACCTCTGGTGCGCATGAGACTGATGGGTCACTCGAAACCGGATCTCGAGTGACCCATCTTTTATTCCCTCACGACCAGTCCCAAGCGAGGCAGCATAGACTTCATTCCATTTCTGATTTCTCATTCATCATTGCAATGGGAAATGATAGCCGTCAAATGAAAACTGGAAATTGAATCCGTCCCACCGGCGCCCTTTACTGCTCTATGCGGCTCCTCATGCGTATTTTCTGACCCATCGTCGGACCTTCCTTTACTGTGTAGTTCGCTGGGACCTCGAATAGCGACCGGACAGGTTCGTCGCGACTGATGTTGGTAAGCCGGTAAATCGTTTCGCCAAAGCGGGGGTCAGCGTGACGTGTCATCACCACGGTCTGCAGCTCCGGCGAATACCAGCGTTCGAAAACGATTTCAAGCGAGCGCTCGTTGCCAATCTCACCGGTGGGAATTGTTGTTGTATTGCGAGTTCCCTCCGCCTCCACTCCTTCAATTGTTTGCCTGCCAAGTGATTCCGTCTTGCCACCTCGTTCTGGGCCACCGTGCCATTCCATTACCACACCGCCTTCGGCACCTGGCGGAGGCGGAGGGCCACTGCGTAAAAACACCTCCGAGTGCATTTCGGCTCGCTCGGGCGGTGGACCTTGCGGCGGCCCGCCAGCGGATCGTTCACCACCAGGTGGCGGCGCAATTTTAAAATCGAATCTCATCGGCGCCATCTTGCGCGCCACGCGACTACGTGGATCGAGGGCATAGTTCACACCCGTCACCGGATCGTTGATGAAAATGGTCTGCGGTGTGTCACCTGCAGTCGCAAAAGGACCGATAGCTCTCAGTGTCTGCTCTCGTCGCGTACGACCTTCACTGTCACGGTAAACCGAAGCAGCAGATTTATTGATGATACGATTGCCATCGCTCAGTATCTGCGTTGTCTCAGTAAGCGCCTGGGCTGAGTAAGGAGCGCCTTTGACGAGCTTGCCATCAAAGTTCATCTCCGATGCCACAAACATGAAGTCATGTGGCGGTGGTCCTTCCGGACCAATTGGTCCCTGAATAACTCTCTCCCGCTCGAATACCACTGGGCGGTCCGGCTGAGCTTGTTTCTGTTGGCCGAAGGTCGAGACCGTACTCGTCAGTACCAGTGCGCTGACGAAGACGCCTGTAAACAATTTCCATTCTTTCATACTCTTTCCTTTCCTTTCGGACCGTTAGTCCGCTGGTTCCTGTAGTAGTTCCCAAGATTGCTTTCACTGAACGAAACGGATCGCGCGTGGCTGCCCGTCAGTGCCGACCAGCACATCCGCCTTCACTCTTTCGTTTGCTCGATTCAAGTTTACCGGCAAGCCAAAACTGGCCAACGCGGAGCGCGGTAATTCAACGCGCACAATCTGTCCACCATCCTGAAGACTCAATGGGCTGGCGTAACCAACCGGTAGAAAGTCGGTTACAATTTCCCTCTCGGTGTAGTTGGCCGCTAAGGTTTCATTGCCAGTTAGCTGGGCATCCCGGGCACCTTTTGCATCTTTGCCGCCACGAGTATCCTCCGAACCATCCTGCAATCGAGGCCTTGCCGGTGGTGCTTTGGCGCCTCGGTTCTTGCGAGCGGTCAATGCGGGTTTCGGCAACGGCAACACGGCTGTATTAGAACTCCCTAATGAAGATATCGGGATTGGGAGGAGCGCATGTGCTTTAACAGTTTCGTTTGCCGCTTGCTCGTGCAACTTTGGTACACCCATCCGGGATCGCACGCCGGCGATGCCGAATGCGACAAACAAGACCACCGCGGCCGCCGCCGCCCAATAGCGCCAGTGATGAGTTTCGTGTGGTTGGCCTTGGGCAACTCCCAGACTCCGAAAGGCAACCAGCAAGTGTTCCACTCGATCCGACGCTGCTACAGATCTCATTTCTGTGGATCTCATTTCTGCCGCCAAAGCCTGCAGCCCAAAACTTAATGCGCGCTCGTCTTCCAGCCTTTGTGCGCACGCCTCACATTCTTCATGGTGGGCTAGTGCCCGTTCTCGGACACTTGCCTCCATTATCTGCTCGCGCGCCAAGTCGTTGACGATAGTTTCAAAGTTTTGACAGTTCATGCGAAACACCTCGCCGATTTCATAGCGGCTTCATTCACGTCTTCCGCGCGAGCCGGCCGCAACTTCTCAATCAGTAGTCGCCGAGCGCGATGTAACCGCGAGCGCACCGTACCGACGGCACAGCCGAGAACCTCTGCAGTCTCCGCATAACTCATCTCCTGCAAGTCGCAAAGCACAACCACCTCGCGATAACGCTCAGGCAAAACCAGCACAGCTTTTCTCACTGATTCGATCGTCTCCGTTCGCGACAGTTCGTCGAGCGGTCCATTGGTGCTCGATAACGCCTGGTCTGAAATCGACTCATTATCAGAAACTTCATCCATCGGGGCGTAAAACCGTTCCCGCTGCAAACGGCGCAGCATATGATTGCGAGCGACTCCGAAAAGAAAGGCGTTTAGTGAACCGCGTGTTGGATCGAAAGTGTTGCCCTCGCGAATCAAGACTATGAACACCTCCTGCGTAATATCCTCGGCGAGGGCCCGGGAGCCGCACATCTGCAAAGCAAAAAGATAGATGCCTCGCTGGCGCCGCCGGTACAAAGCGGTCAGGGCTTCTTCCTCTCCGGCCAGCATCGACTGGAGCAGTTCGCTGTCAGAAGGGTCTCGTGGTGTATTCATTCCTGAATGATTCGCGTCGTCACTATGTATTCGCGTGAGCGGACAAGAAAGTTCCGGAATTACAGCAACCCGGAAAATGAGATGAAGGGAGATACCTACAGAAGATTAGTGACATATTTCTGGTTTCATGAAAGACGATCCACGAAATCACACGAACCAACACGAATATTTAGTGAGAGTTCGTGTTATTTAGTGGATCGTCTTGCCCCAGTCTCGCTTCTCGAGCAGTTGAATAAACTCCGGCGAGCGGCGACGCAGGCTAAGCCAATCCTCAAACATATTCGGCTCTTGCAACCACACAGTTAACCACTGTGCAATCTCCCCGGCCTCGACCCGGTTTTTCTCGCCAACAATCTTACTTTGGGCCAGCCTCTGAGATTCTCCTTTGATACTCAGCGCCAGCTCACGGAGGCGCCGCAACCTGACCTGATCACCCTCTCCTTCCAATCTTTGTCGCAATTCGTCAAGCTTCGTTATCGACTTCGATGACTCAACCAGATCGGAGAAGTTCAATTCATCCGGCAAGATCAATGCCGTGAGATTCTGTTCTCGCCATTGGGTATCGAACTCCAATACTTCCGGGTGACGCAGGACGGCGCCTTCATCGGCCAGGGTCCGAGCGATAGCTGCGGGGCTTTCTAACGCCCCTTCGCCAAAGCTTTCGCTGACCGCTTGCTGAATCTGCGCCAACTCTTGTGCGCCAACCGACTCACAATCAAGATCCTCCCAGACCTCTATAATAAGATCCTGCTTCGTATGCGCCCGCCAGCGATTAGCTTTCATCAAGTCAACCTGATATCACCCACGCGTTGTGAGATCAAGCGCTACTTTCGCTGCTGCCACTCGTGGGTTAGACTTTGCTTTCGGCAAAAGGGCAATTCCACGAGCAGTCCGCTGAAAACTCTACGATCCACGAAACGCCAGAAGCGAGACGAATTGAACGCCTGGAATTTGAGTCATTTGGTGTGATTTCAGGATCTTCTACTGCTCTTAGGTTAAGAGACTATGCTTAGCAGTTCCGAAGCAGCAAACATCGCGAAGGCGCGGATCACGGCTGACGAAGCTCGTGAATTTCTTGCACACGCAACACAACTTTTCAGAAGCAAGCCATTTAATGCTCATCGCGTTTTCTCCGGCGGTCACGCGCAAACGCTAGCGGGTTATGCCTGGCCGCGGCGTTTTCGCCTGCGCCCGCATGCGGACCAGGAACGTCTCTTCCAGGTGGCCCCGGATACTCAAGTGCTCGCCAATTGTCGCTGGCAAACAAACCCTACTGAACATCCAACGATCGTAATCTGGCACGGCATGGAGGGTTCGAGCGCCGCAGTTTATATGCTGGCTACTGCGCAGAAGGCCTTTCGCGCGGGATTCAATGTTGTGCGAATGAACCTCCGCAATTGTGGCGCGACGGAACATCTGACACCAACTCTTTATCACGGGGGACTAAGCGAAGACCCGCGCGCGGTCGTGACTGAACTGATCGAACGAGATGGCTTGTCAAAAATCTTTCTCGCGGGCTTCTCGCTTGGCGGAAACCTGGTGCTGAAACTAGCGGGTGAATACGGTGAAGGTCCGCCAAAAGAAATCCTTGGCGTCTGTGCCGTCTCGCCTTCGGTTGATTTGGATGCCAGCGCCAACTTAATCAACCAGCCTTCAAACAGGATCTATCAGCGAGATTTTTTGCGCCGGCTGCGAAAACGTATTTACATCAAGAAAAAACTCTACCCGAAATTGTATGACACCGCCGGGATCCGGACGATTCAAACAATCAGACAATTTGACGATCGATTCACTGCGGTTGCGCACGGCTTTGCAAACGCCGCCGACTATTACGACCGGGCGAGCGCGCTTCGCGTGATCGATCTAATCCGCGTTCCGACATTGATCATTCACGCCCACGACGACCCCTTTATTCCGTTCGAACCGTTGCGCCATCCTTCTATTGCAGCTAACCCATACATTCTCCTGCTGGATCCGGAACGCGGCGGGCACGTCGCTTTTCTTGCCTCCAGGCCTTCTCGCGTTAATCGAGATCCTGTAACGCGCGATGCGCGAGAGACTCAGGAATTTGAACCGGAACTCTCGGGTAACGATTCACGATTTCCAAATCACTATTCAGCAACAGAAGACCGCTTCTGGGCCGAGAACCGCATGGTCGAGTTTTTCACATTGGCGGATGAAACCTGGTAGAGGCAAATGACAAGTACTTTCGGAAGCTAGTTTTCTTATCCTTGCTTCCACGCCCGGGTGTTATTCCTCCCGACTGATGTCTGTGATTCTCTTTTTCATCGACGGTTTGGGTATTGGTTCACGCGGGCCCTTCAATCCATGCGACGGCCTCGAAAACGCGGCGCCGCTGGCAGTTTTCAAAGACGAAGCGCCCGCTGGGGCTGCGACAATCGACGGTATCCTCGTGCCGACAGATGCCTGCCTCGGAGTCGCAGGGCGGCCGCAGAGCGCGTCGGGGCAAACAACGATCCTCACAGGTGTCAACGCACCGGCGCAGCTCGGTTATCACAAGCAAGGCTTTCCCAATGCGGCAATGCGCGAGATCATTAGCGAACACTCCATCTTCCTCCAACTACAGCGGGCCGGGATTGCTCCGATCACTTTCGCTAACGCTTATACCCCGCGCTTCTTCGACGAGCGTCCGCGCTGGGTTTCCGCTACAACGGCAGCCGTCGAAGCGGCCGGGCTACAATTCCGCACTATCGATGACGTGCGTAACGGTCGAGCCGTCTACCAGGATTTCACGAATAAGATGCTGATTGAGCGCGGTGAAGATGTTAAGCCACGAACTCCGCGCGAGGCCGCGAAAGTTCTAGCAGGAATTAACGCTGAAAACCGCTTCACGCTCTACGAGTACTTTATTACCGACAAAGTCGGCCATGCCCAGGACATGGATGCCGCGAGAACTGTGATAAAGGATCTTGCTCTTCTCGTAAGAGAGGTGCTGGCTCGCGTTGATCTGAACCGCACTTCCGTTATACTCACGAGCGACCACGGGAATATTGAAGACTTATCCTCGCGAAACCATACTTTGAATGAAGTGCCTACCATTGTCTGGGGCGCAAACCGCGATCGCATTGCCGGCCGTATCAAGAATCTCGCAGACATCACGCCAGCCATCGTCGACACCTTGACGGAGAAAACAACAGCGCATAGATGACAGGGGCACAACTCGCATCGACAGGAGAGCCGCACTCCGAGCGCCATCTCCCAAAGAACAATCCGCGTGAGATCTTTGGGTGGAAGATGTACGACTGGGCCAACTCAGCTTTTTCTACGACCATCGTTGGCGCACTTTTCGGGCCTTACCTGACGGAAATAACGCAGCGCGTGGTGGGCGAAAACGGAGTAGTTGTTGATCTTGGTCCGTTCGGCGCAATCACGGCAAAGTCCTTTTTCCCGACCTGCGTTTCTGTCGCCGTCTTTCTACAAATATTCATGTTGCCGATTTTGGGATCGGTTGCCGACTACACCAATCTTAAGAAGAAGATGCTGACCGTGTTCTGCTACGTCGGCGTCACGGCAACCTGCCTGATGTTCTTCATTAATGGAAGCCTCTATTGGCTCGGCGGCCTGCTCTTCATAATTGCCAACCTCGCTTTTGGGGCGGCCCTGGTTTTTTACAACGGTTTTCTTAATGAGATCACTACCGAAGACCAGCGGGACAAAGTGTCGAGCAGAGGGTTCGCTTACGGTTATCTCGGCGGCGGGCTCTTGCTGGGTTTGAATTTTCTACTGGTAAAGAGCGCTAGTCGGTTGGGTTTAGATCCTTATCTGGCTGTGCGAATTTCCCTTCTGTCGGCCGGCATATGGTGGGGCGGATTTGCGCTGATCACATTTGCCACTCTAAAAACACGTGCGGTGGCGAAATCGCTGCCGCCGGGGAAGGGCTACTTGACTCTGGGGTTCTCCGAGCTTGGCCGCACGTTCAGGGAATTGGCGCGTCTGCGCCACACATTGAGGTATCTCATCGGCTATCTGTTCTTCAACGATGGTATTCAGACTGTCATCAGCATGGCCTCGGTCTTAATGGCCCAGGAACTTTTCATCGCCCGCGGTTTGCCAACGGATCAGTCGTTTCTGCTCGGCATCTTCCTGATGGTGCAGTTTGTCGCTATCTTCGGCGCGCTTATATTCGAGCGGCTCGCCTATGCCATTAAGACGAAGAATGCGATTCTCGTTTCACTTGTGCTGTGGTGCGGTGTTGTGATTTACGGATACGGCTTCCTCAGGACGACTACAGACGCCTGGGCGATGGGGGTCGTGATTGCCATCGTCCTGGGTGGTTCGCAAGCACTCTCGCGTTCCCTTTTCTCGCGCATGATTCCCGAAGGCCGCGAAGCCTCTTTCTTCGGCCTCTACGAAGTCTCAGAGCGTGGCACTTCGTGGCTGGGACCGTTGTTGTTTGGAGTAGTCGTTGCCGCGACAGACTCTTACAGACAGGCACTGCTTTCGTTGATAGTCTTATTCGTCGTCGGCACGATAATTCTCTACTTCACCGACACGGACAAGGCCATACACGAGGCAGGCAATCTTCTCCCCGAAGAAGCTGCGCGAGCGAAGTGACTTTATGGCAGGCGTTTCCTCAACCAAGCTTTCGTTTCTTTCCCTTTGCTGCTGACTTCTCGACGCACTCCCGCGAGCAATACTCCGACAGCTTAGAGCCCGGGCCAATTGCGCGGTCGGCTGGTACCCAGGTGCCGCACGCTACACAACGGATAAGTTTGTTTTCAGTTTTGATTGATCCGCTTCGTTGAGTTGGAGCAGACGTCGAGGTTGCGTCAAGCGTGCCTTTCATCATGCTGGACATTTTGCGCCAGAGCTCAAGGTATGGTCGCAGACGCGAATACAGGAGGAGGAGGAGGAGAGCGAGGAGGGCCGCGATGAATAGATACTTCAAGTTAGTTTTAAATCAATGTAGGTTTCTTTACTCACTTAACCTGGCTGGTTTGTCGCCTGAAAATAAACCCATAACTATTCATTTTTATTATCGCCGGCTTTGCGTGCTCCGGGGACATACGTTACGTCGACAGCGCGCCTACGCGGTGCGGGATCCGTCGCGCGACGCCGTGGTGTGGTTTCTTTATTTCTTCGGTCGATGCTACCGACGGGGAGGCCTTTTCCGTGCACTGCTTCCTCCAGGATTCTCGTGATTTCCTGTGAAAGCGTTCGATGCTCGGCGGCCGCGCGACGTCGCAAAGACTCCTTCAGATGATTGGGTACGTACGCGCCTATGAAGACTCCTTTGCGATTTGCCATGTCTCTCTCCGACCTCTCCTCTGGGTTAAATGGATAAAGGTATTCGGGTGGGGCCCTTGCTTGGGGCCCTGCAATAAGAACAGGTCTGTAAGCCGAATTCTGTGCTCCGATTTGAAATCTAAGATTCCCAACCAGAGTGGCGATCATTCATCTAGTCCAACTGTTGCCAGTTGGATCGAGCGACCGACCCGGAGGTCGTAGCAGCTTTTTGAATCTGAAAACGCAGATTCTCAAATCTGCTTTGGGCGGGCAGCCCTATTTGACGCCTCCCTATTTGGTCTTGCACTGCGAGGAGTTTGCCTGGCCGCGCGTGTCACCACGCGCGCCGGTGCGCTCTTACATTAAGCCCTTACGGGCCGCACCGTTTCACCCATCACCCCCGGGCGTTTTTGCGCATCCTTAACCCCAAAATGTGAGATCGGTAGACACGCAAAGCCGGTGGCTGGTCTATTCTCTGTTGCACTTGTCGTCGTCCCAAAATCATATCAGGTCTGAAATCTCAAATCTGAAATCCATCTGGACGCCCCGCCGTTAGCGGGCTCGCTGCCCTTTAGTGTTCGGACTTTCCTCTCCTGGAGCGTTGATTTTCAGACCGAAATCTCAAACGCAAATGCCCCAGCAGCGACCGCCCGACCTGTTCTCTTGCAAGGCCGCGAGATTATAGCAAACCTGTGTTCAACCCGTATAGTACAGCCTAGTTGGATTTAAACCCTGACACGTGTCGCAGCAAGTCCTCACTCCATTTCCCTCTTTTTTGGTAAGCAGAATCCCCCTAGCGCTTAACCTCGGTCAAAATTCCTTTGTCACTCAGCTCGAAGACAATCGGGTTACCAACTAACTGCAGCGTCTGCCGAAGACCGCCCTGGCTCTCATGAATCGCGTAGACCCGCGCTTCGTGAATGCCAGGGTTTATCGCTGGTGGCTTAAAAGCATAACCGTGCCACTCGTCTTTCGCCCATCCGGCCGCCAAAACATCGGGCCGTGAGATATTCGCAACGCCGTCAGCTACAAACTTCCCATCAACGAAGAGCTGCACTCTTACACGTTCCCAGGGACGACTGTCATCAACCACCCATCCTCCGATCCCGTCAGACCTGGCTTCGCCCCAGCCGTAGAAGTGTGGCGGAAATGCCGTGAAGTAGAAGACCAGCGCGAGGGTACCGACAAAAAGTGTGTCGGCTAGCGCCTTAGCGATGAGCGTATAAAGCAGCTTCAGCCTTGCTTTGTTCATTCTGCCTGGCTGTTGTTATGTTTACTCCAGAAACATTGTGCCGCTACGCGGCTTTTCCCCTCAGCCTCTGACGCTGCGTTCGGTCCTAACGAGCTGGCGAGCTTCACTTCGCTTCTCTGGCTTGAGGCAAAGTAGCGGCGGGAAAAAGCTCAGGCCACTGGGCAAGGAAACGTTTCCGCACGAAGTCTTCGACCTCGTCCGCGGTCGCGCAAGCAAGACACTCGTGAGCAATTGCACGCGCATCCCTGGAATCAATATTCAAGAGTGCGCGGCGCACGCGTGGGATCGATGAAGGGGTCATGCTTAAGTCCACGGCACCGAGTCCAATGAGCAGTACGGCATAGGCGGGAGTTGAAGCCATCTCGCCACAAACGATCGCCGGAATTCCTGCCTGCTGCGCGGCCATTAGGCTTTGAGAAATACTCGAGAGCACTGCCGGATGCAAGGAGCGAAACCAATGGGCCACGGCATCGTTGCTACGATCCACCGCAAGGGTGTACTGAACGAGATCATTCGTTCCGAGTTCGAAAAACTCTACGGCTCGCGCAATTTTATCGGCAGTAAGAACGGCTGATGGCACCTCGATCATTGCGCCCACTTCAACCCGGCCATGACGTAAACCAAGGCTTTCGAGGTTGATCTCCTCTTCCTCAATAATCGCCCGGGCACGTCTGACATCGTCAACGTCCGCAACCATGGGCAAAACAATGTCAACGCGTCCATCGGCGGCGGCCCGAAGAATCGCTCGAACCTGTGTCCTCATCACGTCTTCGTGGTGTAAACCAAAACGTATCGCACGGAGGCCCAGCGCCGGATTTCGTTCAGGCTCCGCTGTGGGCGCTAAGGCGTTTTCACCTCCCAGATCAAACAAGCGGACTATCGCTCCATCTTCGCCCGCAAGTTTGGCAATCTCGGCATAGGCGGCGTACTGCTCATCCTCGGAAACCATCACGCCCCGGCGCGAAAGCAAAAACTCTGACCGATAGAGTCCCACACCACTGGCTCCATACTTTCGCACTCCGTCAAATTCTGCAGGCACTTCGACATTAGCTCTGAGCCTGACTTCAAGACCATCCTGAGTCTGCAGCGGGCCCCACTGTCCCACGATCTCAGTCGGTCGGCGATTGGCCCGAACTGCGACTTCCGACTCGTATCGTTCAAGGGTCGCAGGCGATGGGTGCAGAATGACTTCGCCTCGGATCGCGTCAACGATAATCTCATCACCCGTGCGTGCGCGGCGGTAAAAGTCCCGCAGCCCGACCACAGCAGGGATTCCCAATCCCCTGGCAATGATCGCCGTGTGCGACGTCCATCCGCCGGTGTCAGTTGCTATCGCGCGGGCGAACTCGAGGTCCAGTTCTGCCACGGCCGAGGGAAGCAAATCCTGTGAGACGATCACAGCGTTTTCCCGAAGCTTGCGTGGTTGTGCCGGCTCACCGGTCAAAGCCACCAGCAGACGTTGGACGACATCTTCAATGTCGGAACCGCGAGCGCGGAGATAGTCGTCCTTGATCTCGGAATACATGGAAATCAGGTGATCACCCACAACCTTAACCGCCCATTCGGCATTCGCCTGCTGCTGAGATATGTAGTTCTCAACATCGCCAATCAGTTTTACATCCTCAAGCAATAACAGGTGAGCATCGAATACGTACGCCTGATCCTTCCCCAGTTCCCGCTCCGCCCTATCCTTAATTGCCAACAACTCTCGTCGGGCTAAACGCACGGCCGCCCTAAAGCGCCGGAGCTCGCGTCCAAGTTCTGCGCCATCGAGGCGGGCGCGATAGACGTATTTCGAACTATTGTGCATCCGGAGCACGCGCGCGATAACAACCCCTTCCGACACGCCAAGGCCCTGCCAGCGAATTTCGGAATGCTCAGTTCGAGCGGGCTCCTCAACCGCCGTGGATTCACCGAAGCCGCCGGAAAACAGCGTGCTCAAAGCCTTTAACGCTTCTTCCTCGTCTGTGCCCTCGGCTGTAGCGTGAAGCTCCGTGCCTCGGTTTGCCGCCAGCATTAAAACGCTGAGGATTGATTTCGCGTTAGCGCTGGTGCCGCCGTCCACCCGCGCCAGTCGAACGTTGCTTTGAAAACGACTGGCCACCCGCACGAGCTTTGCGGCCGCCCTCGCATGAAGACCCAGCCGGCCCGTTACCGTAACTGTGCGCTCAACCATCTAGACTTTCCCAATCTTCTGGGCTGGAGTGAGAAGATCGCCGGCGAGGTAGATGCCCTGGCGGCCGAGATCGCAAACGCGGCGAGCAATCTCATGCAATGATTGTTGTTCAGATTGGCTTGCCAGCTTGATCACCATGGGGAGATTAATGCCGGTCACCACCTCAATGTTGCCTTCCTCAAGAAACATCGACGCGATATTGGTAGGTGTTCCCCCAAACATGTCAGTCAGCAGTAAGACGCCGGCGCCCTGTGAAACGCGGGCGATTGCGCGCTGCACTTCGTCGCGGGCGGCGTCCACATCATCATGCCAGCCAATTGAGACAGCCGTGATATGAGAGATCGGTCCGATAATCATTTCAGCCGCCGCCAGTAGTTCACCAGCAAGGTGGCCATGTGTAACAATCACGCCCGCAACCTTGCGGACATCTTCCTGCGCGGCAACCGACTGGGGATTGTTGCTCATTATCTCTCCTCGGATCGTGCCGCAAACAAGCGCACGTTCGGAAACCCGCTGCCTTAGCGGTTTTGATTCACCTTTTTCACGTCACGATGGACCGCGTGCGCATCGAAGCCGTCGTGCCGAAGTCTGCGCGCCAGCGCGTTGGCCATCATAACGGAGCGATGCCGACCACCCGTGCAGCCGATCCCCACAGTCACATAAGACTTTCCTTCGCGTTTGTAAAGCGGCAACAAGTAATCGAGCAAATCATTAAAGCGCCGCAAAGTTTCCTCGACCTCGAACTGCGACCTCAAATACTTGACGACGCGGCGGTCATGTCCCGACAGGCGCTTTAACTCCGGAATGAAGTGGGGATTGGGTAGGTGTCGCACGTCAAACAGCAGTTCCAATTCGCCGGGATTGCCGTATTTGTGACCGAAGCTCAATACCTGGACGCGCATTGGTCCGCCCTTTCCATCCGGACTAAACCGCTCGATTAGCAAACTGCGCAGCGTATGAACCGTATGGTCAGAGGTATCGATGATCTGGTCGGCCAGGTTGCGGATCCGCGACATTGCCGTCCGCTCTGCGCGTATCGCTTGCAGCAACCCCTGGCCCTTCTCTGCCGGGTGAGGCCGGCGCGTTTCACTAAAGCGGTGCTGTAAAACTTCGTCGGAAGCCTCAAGAAAAATGACGAAGACTCGCAACTCAGCTTTGCGCAATGCCCAAAGCTGGCTCTTGAAGCCTGCGAGAAAAGAGCCCTCTCGAATATCGATTACCAGCGCCGCTCGCGTTATGCCTTTCTCATCACTGCCTACCCCGACCAGCCGGGCAAATGTCTTCAGCATTGTTACGGGCAGGTTGTCGACAGAAAAGTATCCCAAATCCTCGAACGCATTTGTGGCCGACGACATGCCCGAGCCGCTCAATCCTGTAATGATTACAATATCGGGCGCAGCTTCGCTTTTCTCGGAAACCTTCGTTCGTTTATTTCGCGCCATGAGTTGAGTCTTCAGCCGAGTCTTCTAGCGTTGGTACTACGCAGTTTACTACGAGGGACGTCTAGTCTGCCGCACACAGAGAAGCATCGAAGAGGCTACGGGCGCGAGGTCAAGGCAAGTTGATGGATCCTGGCGGTCTGCGCTTTTGGAAGAATGAAATAAGCTCGGACGCTGGAATTGAAAGCGGCACTCTGAGCAATTGGAATCACGTTCTGACGTCATTTTGGTGCTTGCGTTCTGATAAGAATGGCAAGCTCAATATTCACAAGATCGCCCACAAAGTTGGGAACGGACGAATGCTTCCAGATGATTCCGTAATCGCGGCGATCGAGCGTCAGGTTCGCTGAAAACCCAGCTGACATCTGTTGGTTCGCAGGATTAACGAACTTACCCTTAACCGTGAACGGAATCGTTACTTCTTTTGTTACTCCGTGCATCGTGAAGTCGCCGATGGCGTGAAAGTTTTTTCCTTTCTTTTCCACGCGCTTGCTTTGAAAAGTGATCTCCGGATACTTCTCGGCGTCAAAGAAATCAGCGCTGCGCAGATGTTTGTCGCGCCCGTCTATATCCGTATCAATACTTGCAGTCTTAATGACAGCGCTAACCGACGACTTCGTAATGTTGGCTTCGTCGTAGTCAAGGTTGATGGTGAAGGTCGTAAACTTTCCTTTCACCTGGGAAACGCCGTCGAGGATTGGCACCGAGAAGCCTACGTTCGAGTGATTTGCATCAGCTGAATATTTGGTTGGGGCGGGCGCGGCGATTACAGAAGAAAGAATCCCGAGCAGCACTGCGACCAGTTGAAACTTCCTTAGCATAAGGCCAACTCCTTCGAATTGTTTAAGTGAACGCCGATCCCTTGGAGTGCTGGAGTCAAAAGGAACTCTAGGGTTCGATCAGCCCAAAGTTTCCATCTTTGCGCTTATAGAGCACACCAAGTCTGTCCGTATCCGCGTCGCGAAAGACGACAAACTGGTCAGCTTTTGAGGAGATACGAAGCGCCGCCTCTTCCGCGGTCATCGGCTTCACCGAATAGCGACGAGCGGCGATTATCCGGGGCGGCTGTGGCGTGGCTTCGAGCTGCCCGTCTGGTTGAGGCGCCACGGCGGCAGTTGACCGAGATCCCTGCTTGCGATCGATAATCTTTTGCTTCAGCTTAAGTGCTTGCTTTTCAATCTTACCAATCGCGCGCGTCAGCGCAAGGTACATGTCTACATTGATGTCTTTGGCGGTCAGGGTATGATCGCGCCAGTGAACAATCACTTCCCCGATATGACGGTTCTTCTCTACTTCCATGATCACGTGCGTCCACGCGGTCGTATCATTGAAAACATGCCCGAGCTTCTTGAAGTGATCTTCAACGTGTTTGCGAAGCGCTGGTGAAACTTCAACGTGCCGACCCGTGTACTCGAATCTCATAGATGCAGTTCCGTCCTCGGGTAGTTCAGATATAGTACTGCTGGCCAGACCAATGTCCAGTCCGGGTAAAACCTACGATAAATGAAAAATTGAATCGAACATCCGTCGCGGGGGGCACTAAACAACGGCGCGCCGCTCGCGCGATCCTGGGATGTGCATCTGGTCGCGATATTTAGCGACTGTGCGCCGCGACAGCTTCATTCCGTCCTTAGCAAGGATCTTTACGACCTGATCATCTGTTATTGGATTATGTGAATCTTCCTCTTCGATAAGCTTCTTGATCTGCAGCTTAATAATCCTCGTTGATACCTCTTCCCCATCCTCGTTCATCATGCCTTCCGTAAAGAAACGGCGGAGCTCAATGACGCCCTGAGGTGTATGAGCATACTTCCGATTCACTACTCTGGAAACCGTCGAAAGGTGCATACCGATATCTTCCGCAATGTCTTTGAGCATCATCGGCTTTATGTATTGAACACCTCTATCCAGAAAATCCTGTTGTCGATGAACAATTGACTCAACAACCTTGTAGATCGTCTGCCGCCGGTGCTCGATATTTCGTAACAGGTCGACGGCCGAGCGGACCTTCTCTCGGATAAAGCTCTTGGTCTCGTTCGTGACCCCATTCTGCCCGAGCATCTTTTGGTATTGCTGGCTGATGCGAAGTCTGGGGCTGCCATCGTCGGCAAAATAGATCACATACTCGTCGTCATCCTCGTCAAGCTTCTCGATATATATCTCCGGCGTGATCAGAATGGGCTCATCAGACGAGTAGCGGCGGCCCGGATATGGCTCTAGAGTGCGAATGAACTGCAATTCGGCAAGCAGCGTATCGATGTCGATTCCAATCTGCTTAGACAGATTCGGCAGCTTGTGCTGTTGCAAATCGGGAAGGTGCTCACTGATCAGTTTTGCCGCCAGCCGCTCACTCTCACCGCGAACCTCGAGCTGCACCAGTAAGCATTCCCGGACGTCACGAGCACCACACCCCGCCGGGTCAAGGTGCATAACTGCCTGGCGAGCGCGTTCGACGGTTTCCTCCGTCCATCCGCCCATCGCCGCGATCTCCTCATTCGTGGCATTGAGTCGGCCCTCGGCATCGAGATTTCCAATAACGCAGATTGCGACTTCGCACATCTCGACGTCGATCGTACTCAAATGCAACTGCGTTTCAAGATGATCCGCAAGCGTGGGCGCCCTGGTTAGAAACTGTTCAAAGGTCGGGGCGTCTTCTTTGTACTCCACCTCCTGTGTTTTGTAACCAGGATCCAGGTAGTCCTGAAACTCGCGACCGAAGTCAATCTCCTCAAAGGCGTCACGTGCTGCATCTTCGCCGACAATCTCATCACCAACTGAATCTTCACTCAAGTCCGCGGACCCTGACATCTCGCCGGCATCAGCTTCGGCCTCCGTCCCTGTGTAAGCCGTGAGGCTGTCAGGGTCAGCAGAGCCATTTGACGAGGGACTGCCGAGTTCCGGCTCAGTGGCTTCCATCTGTGGCAGCTCCGCGGCTCCCCCTGCATCAGCGCTAGCCAGGTGATCCAGGATCTTCTCAGCTAGTTCCTGAGCCTCCTCCTGGGTCGCAACTTCTTCCAGAACCGGGTTTTCCAGTAGCTGTTGCTGAATTAGATCGCCGAGCTCGAGCGTGGTCATCTGCAACATCTCGATGCGTTGCCGCAGTTGCGGCGTGAGCACGAGTCGCTGAGAAAGGCTGGTAGTGAGCTTAAGGGACATTACTCGATCAAAGTCAAATGTGGTCTTATTTTTGCGCCTGACGTGCGCGAGGCAGATTATAACCGATTCTCAGCCGCTTTGCGCCACAGGTTTCACATTCGGAATTTTTCACCCAGATAAAGCCTCCGGACGTCGGCATTTTCTGTCAACTCTCTGGGGGCGCCTGAGCGGAAAATCCGCCCTTCAGCCATGATGTACGCTCGGTCCGTCACACCCAGCGTTTCGCGCACATTGTGATCCGTGATCAGAATACCAATGCCGCGGTTACGCAAATAGAGTATGACATTTTGAATGTCATCAACAGCCTTGGGATCGATGCCGGCAAAGGGCTCATCAAGCAGCATGAATTGCGGTTCGGTTGCAATGGCTCGTGCGATTTCGGTTCTTCTTCTTTCGCCCCCTGATAACGCGTCACCGCGCGTATTTCGCACACGGGAGATACCAAATTCTTCTAACAACTCCTCAAGCCGCTTAAGGCGCTCGCGCCTGCGCAGCCCCATTGTTTCCAGCACCGCCAGTATGTTCTGCGCAGCAGTCATCTTGCGGAAAACCGACGGCTCTTGAGGAAGATAGCCCAGTCCCAACCGCGCTCGGAGGTACATTGGAAGCTTGGTCAAGTCACGCTCGCCGAGACGCACCGTGCCTGAATCCGGTTGTTCGAGGCCCACGATCATATAAAAGGTCGTGGTTTTCCCCGCGCCGTTCGCGCCTAATAGCCCAACAACCTCCCCCGGTTCCACGTGAAGGTTGACGTCGTCTACGACGCAACGCTTCGCAAAGGTCTTTTGCAAATGGGACGTCGCCAGAGCGGCGGGCGACGCAGCCTCTGGAGCTAACTGCGCCACCGAAAAAGAGCCGGGTGTCGACACCTTCTCTGTTGGCTTGGGAGCGACGTCCAATTCTTCAGCTTGAGTGCTCATCAATAGCGACGCTCATCATTTCGGATCCGCCCTGGGTGATCTGTCGATTCCCAACTATTGCTTCCTAATCTTATGTGTCGACCGCACGCGCCCTGGTAATTGTGCTCCTTTGGCGTCGTTCGCGCTGACTGTACCTTCTCGCACATTGAGCGTCAAAGTGCCACCTTCAATGCTTCCCTGCTCAGTATCCTCAACTCTTGCCGGGTTCCCTTTCAGCACGACAATTTCATCCGCGGTCGTATATTGAATCCAGTTGCCAGTGCCCTTTCTGCTCGGTTGTGTGAGCACCACTGCGCGCTGAGCAACCGTCTTTTCGACATCACTTGACTCCTTATAAAGATAGACGTCTGCAACACCACTCGTGATCCGATCAGTGCCCTGACGGATATCCACACTGTTTTCGTAGTGCAAGGTGCGGTTCGCGTCGTTGTAGGACATTGAGTCTGCCGCAGCAAAGACGGGCACAATGCTGTTGGTTCCTTCTCCCTTCCGCCTGGCATTGTAAACTGCGCTCTGCACGCGGCCGTCCGCGTCCATCTTCTTATCCTTGACGTAAATCGTTAACTTATCAGCACGTACAAAGTTGTCGTCCTGCCATGCGCGCGCGTTACCAGTGTAGATGGCAACCCCGTTGGCGTGATGAAACTCGCCCCGGTCACTGACAATGTAAACAGGGCTCTTAACTTTTGAAAATGGCGTCGCGCCACTGGTCTGCTCCTGACTGTAGTAGGTTGTGGCTGTCTTCCCCCGGCTATACGAGACATCATTGCGCAGATCTGACTCCAATTCGACGGCCTTTGTCCTTGCCCGTGAATCCCAAACCGTCGGCTCCCCACCACGCAAACTCACTGTGTCATCGGAGGCCTGGTAAGAAATGTTTTCCGCCACACCGCTGCGATCGTTCTCGTTGAACTTGGCTTCACCCTGCGCATCCATACGCTCGATATCCTGTGTCTCCTTTACGAAAACAGCAGCGATCTTCTGTGATGTGAGCGTCCGGGTGAATCGATCCTTAGCAGGCTGAACAGGATCGATCGTCGCCTTCGCGCCACCCGTTGCGGTAAAGGTGCGCGCAAGATTCCCCGCTTCATAGAAATCGCAATCAAAGCGCGGAGCGGTCAGCGTCTTTCGATCAGCAGTGACGTTTTTAATAACCGGTTCAACAAACAACTCCGCGTTTCCGACCGCCTCGGCCTTTTCCAGGTCGCGGCCAGTTACGCGCCAGGTCAGCTTCATAGCGTCAGCTGTCAGACGTTTATTGGCCGCTCGAGCATCGTTTGCTTTGGATTTGGGTGCCGAAAGATTAATTACAGAACGGCCCTCGGTACGCATCTCCTGCAACAAACTGCGATCTGCCTGGGCCTTGAAGTGAACTTCGATCAGGTTGGCTCCGCTTATTTGCATTTCCGCGTCGGCATCGAGACTTCTAGCACTCGTATCGCGCAAAGCCAGCGCACGCTCTAAACGCTGGTCCTGGTCGAGGAAGAAGTCCATGTCGACGGCATGCACTTCCGCCGCTCGGCCTGCTTCCCCCGAACGCAGGTAGGAATTGCCGCGCACTTCCACTTTCTGCAGGCGCTTTTGCGCGTTCAGGTTGGCATAAAGACTATCGCCGCTCATAAGATCGCGCTCTTGCTCCGCCGTAACATCACCATGGAACGACAATTTCATCGAGTCCTGTTCAAACAAGCCCCGCGCGGCACGAATGGTTACTTGCCGGGATCGCGTGGAAGGTCGAGCCTGCGGATCCTTAAGCACTTCCGGAGCGACGGTAATCTCTACATCTTTCTTCAACTCGAGCTTTTTGCTCTTAGCCTCGACTACGGCGCCCGTCGCTCGCCCCCCGATGTTTTCGCGGCTAAAAGTAATTAAGGCATCAGTGTGGGCCACCTCGCTAGTCTGGTTATAAACGAGCGACTCAGTGTTAACTTTGAGGGCATCTTTGGTCTCAATTTTCACATCGCCCAGAAAGGTTATGATTGAATTCTGCTGATCGTAGATGGCCCGCTTTGCAGCGATTTGATCTGGCTTTTCGCCAACCGGGGGATATACCGCAAGGCTCACATTTTCGAGTTCGTGATGACCGTCGGAGAATGTGATGTCGCGTGAGGCTTTCAGGAGCAGATACAGTTGTTCGCCTTTAGTGACCCGCTGTTCGTAACCTTCGATAATTCCCGTAATCTCTTTTGAAAGCTCCGGGCTCTCTGATTTAAGCCGAAAAGGTGTGTTGTTCCGTAGACGGTAATAAGAGATAGCGATAAATCCGATTCCAAGCGTGAGGATGGAAATGGCTACAATTCGCGCAATGATGGGGAATCGTGCGCGTAGACCAATCGCCGCAGCTCTTTTTCGTGTGATCTCTTGCATGAGTTGGTCAGTCGTCAGTGGTCAGTTGTCCGTGGGCCAGGCCTTGTGCTAATTAACGGCGTCATTCCAGGTTTTTAAACTGTAGTTCTCTGATTAACACTAACCACGAACAATTGACAACTGACCACCTCTGCGATTGTGTAAGCCATTTCGATGCCAGCATTAGGCTCAGGCGTTTGCCGCAAATGCTCAGTACAGGCACTCAGATAGTCTCAACCGGGCGTCCGTGCGCCATGGAAACACATTTTTAAGTGCCGCTCTTCGAGACGCAGACTCGCGATATTTCGCAAGTTCCTGGCCCAAGAACACGGCAGTCGGATTCCAACACCGAATGACTCTCACGAGCTTAACTCATTTGAGTTGAAACCGCTTTTCAAACCGAACCAGTACTCGGCCGGTATCTCTGGATGAATGTTGAAGACATCCTTGCAAATCCTCGGTCGGAGAGCGGTTGCTGGCGCTTTAAGCGGTCGCGGAAACTGTGCAGTTGGTCGTATGAAGGTTGAAGAAAGGCTCGCGCGGAAGGTTCGTCATCGTACCGCGAGAAATTAGCATGCAGCTACAATGGGGGATGTGCCCGGAGCGAGCAAGCGCGGCAGCACGGTCCGTATCCTGCCCCCGTAACGATCCAGCGCTTACCAGCACCCCATATGAGCGAGATCTATTCGGCAAACCACCCATCTGTATCGAGTAGCTTAACACCAATCCGCTGGCGGCTGTCCACCTCATCGGTCCAGACTCCGTTGACCTGGGCGTCAAGCTTCCGTCCGAATGGAGGTGTCAGTGTGACAATAGTGCCTACGTCGACTTCGGCATCGAGCACGATTGTAGCCCCGCCACGACTGATCTTTGTCGCGAGGGCGTGGACATGAAAGGTCTCGCCATCAGGTGTTTTTCCTTCAACCTCGATGGCAAATTCTACGGGAACGCGAGGGTTACGCGGCCGCTGAGAAGGACTGTTGTCGCCTCGCCGGTCTTTCTCATTCATTAAATTCACCGCCCTTAAAGCAATTGATTGCACGAGCCGGAGGCTCCGGCCCTGTCGGGTGAGGGGGGCAGTTCCAGTTTACCCAATCCAAGGGTTAGTTGTTAGGTCTTTCTGACAGATCCCCACTGCACTCGTGTGGCTAGGCTCATATTTGCGCCGAAAGATATCCCCGGTAAAGTGCGAGGAGTATGAAACCGCCCACTATCAAGCGGTAGCCAATGAAGATTCGGGTTGAATGGCTCCGCAGAAACCGCAGCAGGAACCAGATCGAGGCATAGCCGACTATTCCCGAGACGACGGTAGCCACCGCCAAGGCTCCGTATGTTTCCGGAGGTAGTTTAACTACCGCCTCTTTTAGTTCTAAAAGACCGCTGGCGGCTATGGCAGGTATAGAAAGCAAGAACGAGAATCTTGCCGC
>JBPCIQ010000023.1:0-6685 GCA_051006135.1 Pyrinomonadaceae bacterium
GCTTTCAATTTTGGAATATCTTCCTGAGGGACAATCCCGCCAAGGAGCACGAGACAATCATCCATTTGCTGTTCGCGCAGGAGTTGCACAATGCGTGGACAGAGGGTGTTGTGAGCGCCACTTAGAATGGAGACCCCCACAGCGTCGACGTCTTCTTGCAAAGCAGCGGCGGCAATCATCTCCGGCGTCTGCCGCAGGCCTGTATAAATGACTTCCATTCCGGCGTCGCGTAGGGCCCTTGCGATTACCTTTGCCCCTCGATCATGACCATCGAGTCCAGGCTTGGCGACCAATACACGTATCTTGCGTTCAGACATAGGGATTTAGTCAGTGGTCAGTAGTCAGTGGTCAGTAGTCGGGTGGTAGTCAATGGTTAGTAGTCACCGGTCAGTGCTCACAGGCCAACAACTGACTACGAACAACTGACCACTGACTAAAACGCAGGCTCCTCGTAAACACCGTAAACGTCGCGCAGCGCTGAACAAATTTCACCAAGCGTCGCATACGCGCGGACGGCCTCAATAGTAGCCGGCATAGTGTTCTCGTTGTCTTTGGCCGCCTTTTTCAGCTTTTCCAGCGTTCTCTCTACTGCACCAGCGTCCCGCCGGGCACGAGTTTGTTGCAATCGCTCTACCTGGTGGCCGCGTACTGAGTCGTCAAGCACGAGTGTTGGAATCTGGGGCTCGCCTTCCATCTCATATTTGTTGACACCAACAATCACCTGATCGCCACGCTCGACCGCCTTCTGGTATTTGTATGCCGAATCGTGAATTTCTCGCTGAGGAAATCCTTTTTCAATGGCCGCAACCATACCGCCCATCGCGTCGATCTTCTGAAAATAGTTTTGGGTACGCTGCTCCATCTTGTCCGTCAGAGCTTCTACAAAGTATGAACCGCCGAGTGGATCAATTGTATTAGCGACGCCAGTCTCCTCAGCGATGATTTGCTGCGTGCGAAGAGCGATCAGCGCCGCGCGATCAGTGGGTAGCGCCAGAGCTTCATCGTAAGCATCCGTGTGCAGGCTCTGCGTGCCACCAAGTACTCCAGCGAGTGCCTGAATTGCCACACGAACAATGTTATTAAGTGGCTGCTGAACGGTAAGTGAAACCCCGGCGGTCTGAGTGTGAAATCTAAGTTTCAGAGTACGTTCATTCGTCGAGCCGAACCTGTTTCGCATCTCACGGGCCCAGATGCGCCGCGCCGCTCGATATTTGGCAACCTCTTCAAAGAAATCGTTATGGGCATTGAAGAAAAATGAGATTCGCGGAACAAACTGATCGATATCGAGACCGGCCTTGATGCCCCACTCGACATACTCCAGGCCGTCACGCAAGGTGAAGGCGAGTTCTTGAATTGCCGTCGCGCCAGCTTCGCGAATGTGGTAGCCACTTATTGAAACTGGGTTATAACGAGGTACATGTTCGGTGCAGAACTCAAAAGTGTCTATCACCAGCTTCATTGCCGGTCTAATTGGGTAGATCCATTCCTTCTGCGCAATGTATTCCTTCAAAATGTCGTTCTGCAGCGTGCCAGAAATCTTCTTCCAGTCGGCGCCCTGCTTCTCTGCCACGACGAGATACATCGCGAGCAAGACAGAGGCAGGCGCATTGATCGTTTGCGAGACAGTGACCTTTTCAAGTGGTATACCGTCGAACAGGACTTCCATGTCGGCCAGCGACGAGACCGCCACGCCGCACTTCCCGACCTCGCCCTCCGATAGAGGAGAATCGGCGTCGTAACCCATCAGCGTCGGCAAATCGTAGGCGACTGACAAACCGTTCTGGCCGTGATCGAGCAAGTATTTGAACCGCAAGTTCGTCTCTTCAGGGGTACTAAAGCCGGCAAACTGGCGCATGGTCCAGAGCTTACCGCGGTATCCGGTGGGATGAATGCCCCGCGTGTAAGGAAATTGGCCGGGGAAGGAGATGTCGTTCTTGAAATCTACCGCCGCGAGGTCGGCCGGGCTATAGAGTCGGTTCACTTCTTCCAAAGAAACATTCTCAAAGCGCTTCTTGGTCTCGGGATGCTGGTTGAGAGCGGGCTCAAGTGTTTCGCTCTGCCAGCGCTCAAGGTCTCGGTCGACTGGTGAGGTGATTTCCTTTGTCTCAGCCATAACCCTCCAAATCACTGACAGTTATAAGTGAAATTCGATATTAGTTGAGGGGTATCTGAGTGTCAACCGCGCTTTTTTAAGGAAAGGAGCGCGGTCGTGATGGCAGTCACAACCGCGCCAAGTAAGGCAGGACCCGGGACGCGTGCGATCAAGCAGATAAATTAGCAGCTGTCGATGGGCAGGTGTAAAACCTAAATCTCATGCCGGTCTGCTGGGAAAAGTTCCCTGGCTCATTCGACCGGCACGACAATCTCATTAGCGCGCACCATGTTCAGTCGGCTGCGCGCAGCCGACCCGATAGCGCGGGGATCATGCCGCAGTTTCTCGACTTCAGTTTGCAACATACGGTTGCCACTGCGTAATGTCTCAACGTCTGTTCGCATTCTGACGAACTGTTCCGAAGCATTTTTCATTCTGGCGCGCGTGCGCGCCGTAACCGTCACGCAGACCGCGAACGTGGCCAGAATTATCATTCCGAAGACGACCCACGACGGTATGATTCCCCCGCGGCGCCGAACCTCTGCACGGGTTCCGATCATCTCCAGCGAAATCTCTCGTACGGGGGCGAAGGAAGACACTGCGCGCGGTGCAACACGTTGCGAGCGAATTCGCTCGTCTACCCAGTATGTATTTATGACCCTGCTCAAGAAGCACCTCCAAGTCCGTTTGCTGATTTCGATTCGGTTCTATTAGGCAATTGTTCACTTTCGGCTTGGCGATCCCATTGCTGAGGACCGTACGGACGGCAACGATTCGTCCGGTTTCAAGCTTGGAAACGCGAGCCGGGAGCGCGCCAAGTTGTTGCCTCAGACCCGTGTCGCCCGCAGCACCTGTCTCCGCTGCGAGCAAACACGCAAGGACGCCAACTTTCTGCGGATTTTGACCTTTGTGGAGCTGTCCCGCCGATTAATTGTTGCCTCCAATAACCTTCTGTTCATCGCTCAACTCTCCAGTTTCTTAGACTGTTCCACGCCATTACCAACCGAAGCTGCGTCGCGATAAAGTGGCCCCAAGGCCGCTTCGTGGCGAACTGAACCATCAATGCCGCGCAATTGCGGGTTGCCAGCAACTCGGGCCGAATAAACTTTGCTCTCATTTTTAAGATGCTGCTTAAACCCGCTTGGAAGGCAGAACCACAAGATAGTTGGTCTTTCAACTGATCTACCCCCAAGGGAGTGTGCCTGAAATGTTTGCCAATGCTTTATCAGTCAACACTTTAGGGGGGTTAGCCGGAATGTAGCACCCTGTGCTTAAGGGTGTAAAGACTTTTCTTTGCACACACTTGGGCCCCTAAGTTCAACGTTTACTTGAAGTAAGGGTGCTTAATGGCGTTACTTGGCGTACGCTAGGCGAACGATAATCTGGGTGCTGTGACGGGGGCTCTCCGGAGAGTGTTAAAACGGGTTGACACTGCGGCTCCATGACGTTTAAACTCACAATCAGGTTGGACTGGCCAGCTAATGTATGTGAACGTTGGATGCCGGGCGGGATCCTGCCAACTCTCGCAGCCCACTTCTCACAGCTAATGGTGTGCGCGCTTCCCGACCTCTCGCGCAACGCCGTTCATGATGATCAACCGGAAGGGTGATATGTCTCGCACGTCGGATTCCTTTTCAATAACTGCGGAAGAACCGTCTCTGGATAACGAAAACCTACCGATTAGCGCGATTGTGCGCGCTGTGTGCCAGGCGGCAAGCGCGGGTCCTGATCTGCTCTACGAGGTCATGATCAAACTCAGCTTGATGGTTGAGGCCACTGCGCCAACTTACGGTCTTTCAATCTGGACGCTGGAGAACGCTGCAAAGCCGCGCCTGAAATGGGTCGAAGGCCTTGACGAGGATGAGATTGCAGCCGGAGAAAGAGTAGTAGCGGAAACGTTTGCGGCACCCGGGATTCTCCCGGAGATCCGGACGGGTGATGAAGCTTTTTGTTTCGTACTGGCTGCTCCGGTCCGAGAAAGACATGGCGCCGCCCTTTACGGACGCTGCGTTCGACCTTTGAGTGAAGAGCAAGCGAAGAGCCTGAGGGCGCTGATAGACGTAGCCCACCTGGCACACTCGCATGTCTCCGCAACTAAGTCCCACATCCAAACCGAGGCGGAGAATCTAAAAACGAGCGCGGGTGCTGCGACACTTCCGGGTATGGTATTCAGCAGTCGCGCGATGACTGATGTAGCTCGTTCGGTGGAACGAATAAAAGACTCCGAATCCACGGTACTCGTTACGGGAGAGTCCGGAACTGGTAAAGAGCTCATTGCGCGAGCAATACATCGGCTCAGCAGAAGAGCCGACAAGGAATTCGTCCCGTTCAATTGTTCAGCTGTTCCCGCCGAACTCATCGAAAGCATGTTGTTTGGTCATAAGAAGGGAACTTTCACGGGAGCGCTTTCAGATCACCAGGGTCTGATTCGGGCAGCGGAAAACGGCACATTGTTCCTGGATGAGATTGGCGATCTGCCTTTGCCACTGCAACCCAAGTTGTTGCGTTTTCTTCAGGAAGGCGAGATTCACACGCTCGGAGAGTCAATGCCCAGAAAGGTAAACGTTCGAGTGATTGCCGCCACTCACAAGAATATCGAGCAGTTGGCCCATGAAAAGGTTTTTCGGGAGGACCTCTTCTACAGAATCGCAGCGTTGACGATTAAAGTTCCGCCCCTCAGAGAACGTCGCGAAGATATTTCGACGCTCATCTCTTACTTCCTTTCGCATTACACGCGACGCAACGACCGGGCGATTGCCGGAATAACCTGGGTAGCCATTCGGATCCTCGAAGAGTACGACTGGCCGGGCAATGTGCGTGAACTAGCAGCTGAGATGGAGCGACTTGTGCTTTATGCTGATGAGAACGGGTACGTGACCCCTGAGCACATTAGCCCCCACCTGCTTCCAGCCAGACTCCTCGAAGAAGGGTCAAACCAGAGATCGGGGGAGAACCTCGAGGTCTTGCTTGAGGACTATGAGCGGCGAGTTATCACGGAGACTCTGAAGCGGCACGATTGTAATGTTGCGCGAACGAGTGAGGCCCTGGGGCTTGGCTCGCGTCAGACGCTCTACAAAAAATTGAAGCGATTAGCCATCGACATCAGCGGTTTCCTTCAGGAAGACACTGAACCTGGACTGCAACTGCGGGCGGACCGCGAATAAAATAGGAGCCAAGCGGGCCATTAGGGCATTCGAGAGAGATCTCGAGTGCCTTTTTCTTTTGGCGGGCAAGTTGGTGTAGCCGCGAGGTGGAAATGTTCAGGACTGGTGTCAACTCAAGGCTACAATCGCAAGAACCCCACCAAAACCACAACTTGTCAGCTGGCCGAGTTTGTTGTGGAGGGCGCATTAGCAATCTGGTTGTCAACCACAGGCGACAAACCAGGCGACTGATGAAGTGCCTAAGTCGCAGATTCATTGAAGATTGGTGTCACGGCGACTTGGCACGAGGCTTGTAATGGTCATCTGCGTTCGCGACGCACGCAATGCATCGCACAATCCAAGAGAGTAACCACAAAAAACTCATGAAGAAGATAACCACCAGAGAAGTTGTATCGCTCGCAGGAATCGCCATCGCGGCGCCGCTGTTTGCACTAGTCCTTCTAGTCGGTGCACGTGCGGCGGGTCTGATGGAGAACGATTTCCTGCTTCTCGCATTAGCTCTGTGTGGCGCTGTCGTGAGTGGCGTAAATGGCTTTGGTCGCCGCACGATCAGGGCTCAGTCACATCCACGTAGTGGCCATAAAGGACAACAACCAAGGGTGGCGATTCCCTCTTGAGCCTTTAGTCGAAACTCGCAGGAGCCCTTTAGCCGCAAGGCGCAGACGGGGGGCTTGACCACAATAAACCATAACCTACTTACAAGGAGCAACAACATGATTAAGAATTTCTTTCGCGATGAAACAGGTCTTGAGTTGTCGGAGTATGCAGTGGCCGCAGCCTTGGTTGCGATCGCCGTGGTCGGCGCTTTCACAGCGCTGGGCGGTGCCATCACCACCAGAATCAACGAGCTCGTCACCGCCATTAGCTAGTACTTCGGTGAGCAAATGGCCCGGCGCGCTTTAACCGAAGATTGAAATCGGATAAAGCGCGCCAGTGGTCTTTGATGCTCGGTCAGAGCATTTCCACCCTTACCACTTCCTGAATACGTTCTGGAGGGGAACAAGATGAAACAATTTCTGACAACATTTCTTCTAGATGAGACAGGGCTTGAGCTGTCCGAATATGCCGTGGCAGCAGCGCTCGTGGCAATAGGAGCCGTTGGCGCGTTCAGCGCGCTCGGCGGAGCAGTCGGCGCAAGGCTCAACGAACTCGCCTCTCGGGTCAGTGGGTAGAGCGGCGGCGAACATAGAGCGATTTGGCCCCTTCCGAGAAAATCGTCCCCGCCGAGGTTACACAACAGATGTCCGCCACTCTTGTAAACATAGCTCTCCTGATCCCGCTGGCGATCATCATTACTTATTACGATGTTCGCTATCGGCGCATTCCGAATTCGTTCGTTCTGGCAACGCTCGTTAGCGGGCTTGCAATTAACACGATATTCGGCGGGCTGGAAGGTCTTTACGGGAGCCTCGGAGGATGTGCATTGGCG
>JBPCIQ010000024.1:0-8432 GCA_051006135.1 Pyrinomonadaceae bacterium
ATAACCATGGTGAAACTGTGTCAAGGGCAAAAAGTCAGTTTGCAGGTATCTTGACACACTAACGCATGCGTGCCAGGATCGCATATTGGAAAACCCCTGCTAAAACATACTTCTTATTCATATTGGCTGCTCTAAATCGCCGAATAGCACTGAGGCCTCCTTACAATGAAAGTACTTGTCCTCGGCTCGGGTGGCCGAGAACACGCAATTGCCTGGGCTCTCAGTCGAACCTCAGCAACGCCGCTTAAATTATATTGCTCTCCCGGTAACGCAGGAATTGCCCAATTGACCCGATGCGTTCCGATTGCAACCGCAAACCACGCAGCACTTATTCAGTTTGTCCAGGCAGAAGCCATAGACCTGACTATCGTGGGCCCCGAAGCGCCGCTGGCCAATGGAATAGTCGATGAGTTTGCACGCCTGGGACTCGCGATCGCCGGTCCCACGCAGGCAGCCTCCAGGCTTGAATCAAGCAAAGCATTCGCGAAAGATTTTATGTCACGACACCGGATACCGACGGCAGACTACCGAGTTGTTCGTTCGGCGACGGAGGCCAGGGACATCCTCCGCAGCGGTCTGTTCGGCTCGGCGGGATCGCAGGTGGTGGTTAAAGCGGATGGCCTGGCGGCCGGCAAGGGAGTGGTCGTAGCGAGTTCAAGGGCGGAGGGGGAGCAAGCCTCGAGTATGCTCATGAACGGCAACATAGGGGGGCCAGACGCGGCAAAGCAGATTGTGATTGAAGAAGCACTCAAGGGAACGGAAGCGTCAGTGTTGATCTTTGCCGATGGGCGCGACTATGCGCTTATGCCTGTCGCTCGCGATCACAAGCGCATCGGTGAAAACGATACTGGGCCCAATACAGGTGGGATGGGTGCTGTTACCGACGCGTCCATCCTGGAAACTGAGGCCCTAAACCGCGTTATTCGAGAGATTGTTGAGCCTACGCTTGCAGGAGCTAGTGAGGAAGGTTTCCCATTTCGCGGTGTGCTCTTCCTTGGACTAATGTTGACGGCGGATGGACCGAAGTTACTCGAGTACAACGTGCGCTTCGGTGACCCTGAGACCCAGGCCATTCTAGTAAGGCTGAAAACAGATCTCCTTGCTATTTTTGAAGCTACCAGGACTGGAAGGCTCAGCGACGTTAAGGTTGAATGGAGCAATGACTCGTCGGCATGTGTGGTGCTGGCCAGCCAGGGATATCCGGGACCCTATGAAACAGGTGTGCGCATCAAAGGGCTTAACAGTTTCTCGCCCGACGATGACGTAAGAGTTTTCCACGCGAGTACTTCCCGCTCTGTACAGGGAGAGTTTTTGACTGCCGGAGGAAGAGTTTTGGGGGTAACGTCGACGGGAACAACACTCGTAAGGGCGCTGGATAGCTGTTACACCGCGGTGCAGAAGATTTCATGGGATGGTATGCAATATCGACGTGATATTGGCAGATTAAAAGAACCTCCGACCTGAGCTCGCAACCAGTTGACCTCCGAAGGCGTAAGTAGCCTGTCAGATGTTTCCGCCGAAGCAATGTGCCGCGAGAGGGCGCCAAAACCTTGCTTTTTGTGGAGCATCCGCGCAACTGCTGTTATACTCCGAATTCAAGGCTGCGTTGTCATTGAACCACCGCACTCCCGGCGTCGTACAAACATAAATGGGTTGCCAAATATAATTGAGTTGGCAGTTAATTGAGCCGAAACAGGTTGGAGATCGCACACCTCATTGCTGGAGGGTTGACCACAAAATGGGACTTTGGAGCAGAGTTAAGCGCTCAATGCGCGCACTGTTCGGCGGGATGATTGAAGCGACGGAGAACCCCGAACTCGTGCTTCAACAAACTATCAGAGACATGCGTGACCGCGTACCGGAGCTAAACAACTCCGTGGCGCAGGTAATGGCTACCGAGAAGCTTCTTGGGAAAAGTAAGGAACGACTCGAAACGCAGGTTGTTGACCTGGATTCGAAGATCCGAGCTTCAGTGAAGCTGGGCCGTGACGACATCGCCACTGCCTACATCGGGCAGTTGCAGCAGGCGCAGATGGACCTGCAGAAGACCTCACAGCAACTTGAGCACGCGACACTGGCATCAAAACAAGCGCTTAAGGCGCGCGACAATTATGTGTTGCAGATGCAGAGGCGTACCGCCGAGGCTATGCAACTGATCAATCAGTCGAAGCAGGCAAAGTTACAGGAACAGCTTGCTCAAACGATGGAGTCTTTCCAAATTGGCGACGATGCTTCCGTCTTTAATGAGATGCGAGACAAGATTGATCGTCGGGCCGCAGCCGCTGAAGCTAAAATGCAACTGGGTTCCGCTTCGGTCGATAATCAGATGCAGGATATTGAACGTGAAGCGATGGATATGCAGTTACAAGATAAGTTGCTTACCTATAAACGCGACATGGGACTCTTGCCGGCATCGACCTCTGCCGGCGGCGCGCAACAAGCTTTGCCCGCTGAAGGCGAAACGGGTGCGGGCGGGCAGAGGAGTGCGCTGCTCGATAACGGTAGTAGCAATAACTGAAAATAAAATTTCCCTGGCGGATCCGAAATGATCCCTTTGCACAACTTTTCAAGTTTATGGCCGAGTTTCCGAAGTTTGACCTCAGGTATCTGAAAGAAGCTTTTAAGGAACCCATCAATTTCTGGGGGATGGCAGGTTTTGCAGTTGCAGCAGCCTATGTGCAAGACGTCACTCCACTCGTTGCGGCTCTCGCTGCAGAAACTCTTTATCTAGGAACTGTGCCAGCAAGTAAACTTTACCGCCGCCTGGTTGACCGCCGCGAGAAGCAACGCCTGCACAAGCTTCGCGAGCAGCAGCGCGAAGCACAGATAAAAGCATTCGACCCGCGCGAACGGGAAGCCGTCGAATATCTGCGTTGGATGAAGAATCAGATCTACTCCAACTACAAAAAGTTTACTGGTACTAAGCAGGTCCCCCCAAATATCCAGAGTTTGGATCAGCGCTGGGAGGATTTTGTCGATCTGCTCGACGTCTATCGTCGTCGTAAACAGCATCTCAGATCGATCAACCGGCAAGCGGTTCAGAATCAACTGCTGCAGGCTGAGCGTTCCGTAGAAAGCACCAGGGACGAGCGCGAAAAGCGAATTCAGCGCGCCAATGTCGAAATTCTGAAGAGAAGAGTAGCCGCCTTTATTGACATTGAGCGGTCGGTAAAGCTTGTTGAAGGTCAGTTGCAATCCATTGAAAACTTTTTTGGTCTGGTTAACGATCAGGTAGTAACTCTGCCGACTCCGGAAAGAGTTTCCTCGCTCGATTTCGAGCAACTAAGTGATTCGATTGCTATGACAAAGCAGATGCTCGAAGAGACCTCCGATACCTTTGCCGCACTCGATAGCCATAATCGAGACATCGGCAATTTCGAACTGCTGCTCTCCAATAGCTCATCCTCAAAATAAACACACTCTATTGCATTGGGAAAAAAGATGACCACAACATATTGACATAGAGGGGGGCAAAGATGTATATTGCGCTCCGCTTAAGACGAGGCAGTATAATTTGGAACAGCGACGAGTCCCCTCCAGCCAGCTTTCCATGGTTCGGTATCGCTTCGAACAAAGCCAACCGCATTATCCGCCCCACATTTTAGATTGGCACGGCAGGCATTACTGTGCCGTATTGTATTTGAACTCGTGATTGCTCGCGTCGTCCCGGGGGCGAGAAAGGCAGAGAAGATGAGCACAACTATCGGCAAGCAAACATCCAACGTAAACGTCCCTCCTTCCATTCCAGCCACACGACGCAAGACGCAACCGCTCGGGCTCAACGCTAAACGTGTAATCAGCAAGCGATATTCGTTAAAGGATGCGAAAGGTCGCCCAATCGAGGAGTGGCCGGATATCGTTCGTCGAGTGGTGGGTCACGTATCTGCTGCGGAGAAGGACTCCCAGAAGCGGGACGAGTTCTTTGCGACAATGAGCGAAGTGATGCTGGCTCGGGAGTTCGTACCCAACACTCCCTGCCTGGTAAATGCCGGCAAAGCCAATGGCCAGCTCGCCGCCTGTTTCGTGCTTGATGTGCCGGATTCGATAACTGGAATCATGGACCATGCCAAGGCTGCTGCGACTATTCATCAGACGGGCGGCGGTACCGGGATGACTTATGAATTTCTTAGACCTGCGGGAGCGTTGGTCGGTTCAACGCGCGGCGTAGCTTCGGGTCCCGTTTCTTTCATGAATATCGTCAATCAGGTGACAGACGTAGTGAAACAAGGCGGTGTCCGCCGCGGCGCAAACATGGGAATGATGCGCGTGACGCACCCTGACGTGCTTCGTTTTATTCACGCCAAGAACGATCAGCACTCCATGACAAACTTCAATATCTCCGTCAACGTTACCGACAGATTTCTGAAGGCGGTTGATAACAATGAGTGGTTTCAATTGGAGTTCAATGGTGAGTCGTGGACAGACGCAATCTACGACCCGGTAACAGATGGGGACTATGTTCTCTATCGTCGAGAGGATGGTTCAACTGTAACTTTCCCGGACAAGCAATCTTTTGCGAGCGAGGATCTTTCTCACTGTACGATTGAAGAGGCGCCGCGCCCGGGCATGGTTTATGCGCCAGACATCTGGAACCGCATTGTGGCCAGCGCGCACAAATATGCCGAACCGGGAATCGCCTTCATCGACGAGGTAAACCGGCACAATCATATGATGAAGTCGATGGGGCCAATTTATTCGTGCAATCCCTGCGGCGAACAGTTTCTCCATTTCTCAAACTCATGCAATCTGGGCTCGATCGATTTAGCCAAGTTCTACGACCCTGACAAACGCGTGGATTGGAATCGTCTGCGTGATGTGACCCATCTTTGCACGCGCTTCCTGGACAACGTAATCGACACCTGCGCCTGGCCGTTGCCGGAGATTAATGACGTGGTGACCCGGACACGTCCTGTCGGCCTGGGCATCATGGGATTTGCTGATCTCTGTTTGAGCCTGAAGATAACCTACGGCTCGCCGGCTTCCATCGATCTGATGGAAGAAATGATGGGCTTCATTCGCCGCGAGTCGTGGAATGCAAGTATTAAACTTGGCGGAGAGAAGGGAACCTTCCCCGAGTTTGAGCCGAATCGGGAAGCCTATGAAGACTTTCTTTACAATCAGATCGGCATTTCGCGCGACGTGCCACTGACGCCCCGGAATTACGAGGTGACGACCATCGCGCCTACGGGCACGATTTCACTGGTAGCTGAAACCTCGTCCGGCATTGAGCCAAACTTCTCCTGGGCTTACGTTCGCAAGGACACTCTGGGGACGCGCACGTATGTTCACACTCTCGCGGCGCAGGCTCTGGGCATCGCCGTCGATCAGACAGATCAGGATTCAATCGATGCGGCTGCCACCTACGTATGCGAGCATGAGAGCGAGTTGCCACAATACTTTATTTCGGCGATGAACATCAGCGCTGAACAGCATATTCACGTGCTGGCTGCGGCGCAGCGGCATGTAGATAACAGCGTGTCGAAGACTTGCAATGGTGCTGTGACCGACACCGTTGAATCGGTGGACCGCCTTTATCAGCTTGGACGGCAGCTTGGCTGCAAGGCGGTCAGTTATTATCGCGATGGTTCTCGCGACAATCAGGTGCTCACATCGATGAAGGCCCCAAGTTTAGACGCGAAGAGCGAGACGGCCTGCAACACCGAAGCGACTGCGGAAGTGCTTGACTCGCCTCCGGCAAGCCATGCTGATGCTGCTCTTCTCGTTGCCATTGATCCGGAAGCTGAAGGATTAGCGAGGGCCCAGGCCGGAGCGTTAGTAAGAGCACAGGCGGATGCGGAAGCGAAGGCAGAAGCGAGCGCGTCGGCAAGAGGTGAGGATGGTATCAGCGCTCCCTCGGTAACCGCGCTGCGCATCGAACGGCCGCGCGAATTAACCGGCGCCACATGGCAAATCCCCTTCGATGGACAGAACCTTTACGTCACCGTCAATCACGACAGTCGAATGATTCAGGAAGTGTTTGCCACTGGCCCGATCAGCGGTGGCGTGGGACTGCTTGCCTCGAAGATGCTGCGAGGCGGCTTCGACGCGGCGGAGGTGGCCTACAGTCTTAATAAGGTCACAGGCACACACGCAGTCTGGTTCAACGAGCGTCTGTTGACCTCACCTGAGCAGGCGGTTGCCGAATGCATAATGATCACGAACCGGCGCCTCACCGGTAGTCCGGATTCCGCACGCGCGCTTGGCAAGCAACAGCAACAGGGAACAACTCCGGTGGGCCATACTGGAGTGACAGGTGTCACCGGTGCGATCATGTCGTCAATGATCGGCATCTGCCCCGAATACCACGGCCAACTCGAACACGCCAGTGGCTGCGACTTTTGCCGGGATTGTGGTTATTCGAAGTGCAAGTAGCCTGCTAAAGACGCAGCGAGACATCACAACGCCGCATTGTTTCGCAATTGGAAACGATGCGGCGTTTTGCTCTCTAGGTGGGTTTTGGTAATAGCGGTGCGACTCGTCAGATTGACCCGCTCTCACTACTGAATGTGGAGGCTTCTCACGGTCAGGCTACTGCCCGCGGCTGTTGACCAGGACTTACGCATGCGCTCCTCAAGAGTAGGGTCAATCAAGACTGGCAATCAAAAGTGCCAACACTGCGATGACGGCTCCGGCACCTACAGTGACGCCGATAGCTATATTTCTCGCAGTCGAGTGACCTCTGTTTTCTTCGACCTTCGAGACGTCTGCGTATCGAATCGTGGTCGGGGCATCAGTCTTTCGATCACGCATCACGAAGTTATCTTCCCCGGCCTGGGCAACGTAACCTTTGTTTTTAGTGCCATCCTTGAGTCTGATCGTTGCCTTGGCTTTTGCTCCGACACCCAGCTTGGCGATCGCGATTTTTATCTCTTCAACAGTCGACGCTTGCCTGTCTCTCTGCTGGGCCACTATTGGTTTAGGCACGGCGCTGACCAGGAGCAAACCCAAGATTAGGCAGGACAGAAGTGTTCTCAGCATGATGTTCCTCAATTCCGACGTCTGACCTGCGGTGCGTGTGAATCCAACACTGCCGTCAGCCAGGTCACTATGTTGTTAAAGCGAGGAGTGTAACTGCAACGATGGTGCCGCTTGCGCGATGCAAAACTGGGCCGCAAAAGCCTGAAGAACTAGCCAGAGGGACAAAGCAGGAGTCTAAAAATGTTTCTAATGCAACAAGAGTCCGACACTTGACTAAGGAATGAGCTTTGATTGCTAATAGACCCCGTCTCCCATGGGCGCAATCAATTCCTCGAACGTTCCGCCAGAAATTCCCGCGAGAGAACGCTATTCATCGTTTGCTGCCCTTCGACATCGCGATTTCCGTCTACTTTGGCTAGGGCAAATCGTTTCCGTTACGGGATCGCAGATGCAGTCCGTCGCCATCCACTGGCACGTCTACCTGCTCACGCAATCCGCTTTTGCTTTAGGCATGGTCGGGTTCTTTAAGGGTATGCCGATCATTCTATGCTCGCTTGCCGGCGGGGTAGTGGCCGATGCTGTAGATCGACGGAAACTGATGATGGTGACGCAGTCGGTGATGCTTGGGAGTTCGGCAATGCTCACGATCGTTACACTGGCTGGCCTTAAGAGTGTTTGGCCGATTTACCTGCTAACCGCCATTGCTTCGGCGGCGACCGCTTTCGATATTCCTGCTCGGCAGGCGCTCATACCGGCGCTCGTGCCGGCGAAAGATTTCCCGAACGCGGTGAGCCTGAGTTTGCTGGTCTTCAATGTTGCAACGATTGCCGGACCTGCGATGGCTGGATTTCTCCTCGCCGGCAATGGCCCCGCGTTGGTGTATGGCGTGAATGCGGTGTCGTTTCTCACAATCATATTCGCCTTAGCCGCAATGCGCACAAGCGGTCGTCCAAAGCTTGAAGGTCGAGCGAGAGACTCCGTCACCTTGTCCGCGCTGAAAGAAGGTTTACGTTTCGTTTGGCGCACGCCAATCATCGTGCAGACGATGACGTTGGATTTCGTGGCTACGTTCTTTGCGTCGGCAAGTGCCCTGTTGCCGATTTTTGCCGCGGAGATTTTGCAGGTGGGTCCGCGAGGCCTCGGCTTCCTGGCAGCGGCGCCGGCGGTCGGATCGGTATTAACCGCGCTGGTTATGGCGCGCAGGGGCACTTTTCAGAAGCAAGGAAAACTTGTTGTCTGGTCCGTTTCAGTTTTCGGTCTCGCAACCGTGGGCTTCGGCTTGTCGCGGATATTCTGGTTTTCGTTGCTGATGCTTGCAATCACCGGCGCTGCTGATACGGTCAGTACGGTGCTCAGACAGACTATTCGGCAACTGGCAACGCCGAACGAGTTGCGAGGCCGCATGACGTCGATCAATATGATCTTTTTCATGGGCGGACCGCAACTTGGAGAAGTGGAAGCAGGTCTCGTCGCGACCTTAGTTGGAGCGCCGTTGGCTGTGGTCACGGGAGGCG
>JBPCIQ010000025.1:0-8079 GCA_051006135.1 Pyrinomonadaceae bacterium
AATTTGGGAAGGGTTGTCCGCAATCAGGGGTGTTCTGTTATACGCCCCGCCTCCCGCACTGGCTCGCACCCCAACAGTCGCGTTTACCGTTGCCGGCGTCACTTCAAATGATGTCGCGCGGCGATTGGCCAAGCTAGGATTGTTTCTTTCACATGGAGATTTCTATGCGGCGACGGTCGTCGAGCGACTCGGTCTTGGATCGGATGGACTTGTGCGCGCGGGTTGCGCTTGCTACACGACAGTGGAAGAAATTGATCGGTTGATCGCTGGTGTCGCGGAGATCGCTGGCGGGTAGTTTCGAGTTTCGAGCTCCGAGTTTCGAGTAAGATTCGCCGTCACCGTTTGATGTAGCAGATGGAGTTTCCTTAGCCTTAACAGAAACCACTCCAGCCGGACCTCGGAACTCGAAAGTCGGAACTCGAAACTTAGCGGCCCGCATTAACAAAGTCCGCGAGCAATCCGTAGGCAGTGCTTTGCAAGTTTGGTCGATGGGATGTGATCGTTAGTCCCGGCATCATATCCAGCTCGAAATGAACCGCCAGCGAAGTTCCCCGCACAGTCGCCAGTGGGTCAGTGGCCGCAATTTGTTCAGGCCTAACAGACGCGTTAACGGATCCATCTTCGACCACCTTTGCACGCGCCACAAGTTTGAAAGGTTTTCCTTCAGCTCGAGCCGCCTGTAGGACCTGGGTCTTGCAGTCGCGAATTCCCTCCCTCCGGACACCGCTCGGCTTTAAGGGAGTTTTCATGAGCACTCTCGCCAGGGCGCAAACCTTAACCGTTGCATCCCAACCATCGACATCGTGAGCTGGATCGGTTTCAGTGATCCCGAGTTCCTGGGCTGTTTTCACGCCCTCTGCAAAACTCCGACCAGCCTCCATCGATTCGATTATTACGTTCGTAGTTGAATTAAAAATGGCGCTGAAACCCCGCAGTCGTACTGCCGGCAAGGCTTCACGAAACAGGGAAAACACCGGCGCGCTATCCAGAACAGTTGACTCAAAGAAAAAACGTTTACCGCCTGAAATGGCGAGTTCATTGAGTTCGTCGTAACCGTGGACCACGGCCCCTTTATTTGCGGTTATCGCATGAGCGCCGAATTGCAATGCGGCGGTCAGATAGTCGATCGCGGGCTGTCCCGCTTCAGGATTCAGCGATGTTGTCTCAAAGACGACATCAGGCTGGGCTTTTCCCAACCAGTCACTGACGCCGGTTGAGCGTGACGAGCTCGAGCTTCGATCAGCGAAGTCGTTAGCTAGCAGTGAAGACATTTCGAATCCGTCGCCCTCCGAGATCCAACCTTTGCTGCGGCTGGCGACACCGGTGATGCGCCATTCGATGCCGTAAAGTTCTCGCAGTTCCGCAGATTTGGCCGTCAAAAGCCGGGCAAGCGCGCGCCCGACATTACCGAAACCAAGAAAACAAAGGTTGTATACTTTCATTGTTTACTTTGCAGCCCAGAGCAACGTTATACTCTTTCTAAGACTTCATGAAACAATATCACGACCTGCTCAGATCTATTCTTGTCAGAGGTAAGGAACATCACGATAGAACAGGTGTGGGGACCATATCTCATTTCGGTTACCAGACACGCTTTGACCTTCGCGAAGGCTTTCCGATTGTAACAACAAAGAGGGTCCCGTTCCGTTGGGTTGCCGAGGAGTTGTTCTGGTTTCTCTCCGGCGGGACGAACGAAGCGATCTTAAGAGCGAAGGGTGTGGACATCTGGGCCGAGTGGGCCGACGAAGAACATACGAAACGTTTCGGCCGCGAACCCGGTGACCTGGGACCCGTCTACGGTTATCTCTGGCGTTCTTTCGGCGGTAACTACCCGGAACGTAATGGAGTCGATCAGATTGCACGCCTGGTAAACGAAATCCAGCGCAACCCCAACTCACGCCGGCTGATTGTAACCGGGTGGGACCCGCGGGAAGCAGATCACGTGGATCTTCCGCCCTGCCACACGCTATTTCAGTTCAAGGTCGAAAGTGGCAGCGTTTTGCATTGCCAGCTCTACCAAAGGTCGGCCGACGCGTTTCTCGGTGTTCCCTTCAACATCAGCTCCTACGCATTGCTCACGCACATGCTGGCACACGTTTGCGGCCTCTCGGTTGGCGAATTCATTTACACGCTTGGCGACTACCATATCTACTTGAACCATCTCGAGCAAGTAAGGGAGCTGCTCTCCCGCCAACCGCTGCCGTTGCCAAAGCTTGAAATTATTGACGAAGGCAGAGGGCTTCGAGGAATTGACGGTTTGCTCGCGCTGCGTTATGAGAATCTTGAGCTAATTGGCTACAACTCACACGGGAAGATAGCCGCGTCAGTGGCAGTTTAGGAAGTGGACGAGAGAGTGAACTTATGATCATTGGAATCGTGGCCGTAGACAGGCGGGGAGCGATTGGGAAGGGTGGAAAATTGCCCTGGCACTCCTCTGCGGACATGAAGTTTTTCAAACAGACAACAACTGGCCATGCGTGCGTGATGGGATACAAAACATGGCTGACGCTCAAGAAACCGCTGAAGGATCGACTCAATATTGTATTGAGCCGCAACTCGGAGGTAGCGCCACAAGATTCCTTAATAACGCTAAGAAATCCTTACTCTGTCCTTTCGCTCACTCAATACCTTCGTTGCGATTTGTTTGTCATGGGCGGTGAGCAAGTCTATCGTGCTTTTCTTTCACACATCGACAGGTGGGTCGTGACCGAAGTTCCTTTAACAGTCGAAGGTGCAGATACCTTCGTCCCCGAAAACTATCTGGAGGGGTTTAGCAAGGTCGATTCAAAGGAGCTTGAGGAAGCTCTCACCGTAAAGATCTACGAGCGTGGCCGGGACTAAAGCCTGCTCAACTTCCGGCACTATTCAACTTCCCGCGCTATTCAACTTCAGGTCTAGCACGTCGTGCCGGGTGATGATGCCGACGATTCGTCCATACTCTTCCACCAACACCGCCGGACTTGTTTGCAAACGCCGCGTGACTTCGTTTGAGCTTGCATCAACGTCGACTGTCGGAAAGCTCGCCTCCATAACTTCGCTCACGGGTGAATCCAGAAGATCACGGTTTCTGACCACCTTTGCCAGCACACGATTCTCACGCAAGGATCCCACCGGGCGGCCTTCATCCAGCACCGGTATTTGCGTCAGCCCCATTTCATTCATCCTGGCCAGCGCATCAGCAACTTTCCCTGCGGGCGTGGCCCAGACAAGACTTGACGGAGCGTGAGGACCCTTTGTCCCGCTGATCAGACCAGCATTAATTTTCTGCGGCTCGAGCAGTCGTTTCTCCTTCATCCATTCATCCGAATGGTGCTTGCTGAGATAGTGCTCGCCAGTATCGCAAACAATGAAAACAACCACCGCGTCGGCTTCAAGATCACGAGCAACCCGCAACGCAGCCGCCAGATTTGTTCCGGTGGAGCCACCGCAAAAGAGGCCCTCCAGGCGGCCCAACTGTCGCGACATATCGAAAGACTCCCGATCAGTGATGTTAATTACATCATCGATGTATTTGATATGTACGTTTGGCGGCACTACTTCCTGACCGATTCCCTCGACAAGATAAGGAGTTGCTTCGACGAGTTTGCCGGTCTCCTTGTACGTCTTGAAAACTGATCCGTAAGGGTCCGCTCCGATCACTCTGATCCTGGGGTTCTTTTCTTTTAAGAAGCGTCCTGTGCCGGACACTGTTCCCCCGGTGCCGAGGCCGGCAACGAAATGAGTGATCTTGCCTTCGGTCTGGTCCCAAATCTCAGGCCCGGTTGTGCGATAGTGAGCCTCAGGGTTCGCCGGATGAGAATACTGATCAGGATAAAACGAATTTGGGGTTTCGGCGGCAATTCTTTTGGCGGTAGAAACGTAATGGTCGGGTGTTCCCGGCTTGGCTGAGACTGGGGTTATCACGACGTCGGCGCCCAGCGCCTTCAAGTAGCGCGACTTCTCTACAGACGCCTTATCCGTCATCACGAAAATACATTTATAACCTTTGACAGCGGCAGCAAGCGCCAGTCCTATTCCTGTATTACCCGAAGTGGCCTCAACAATTGTTCCGCCCGGTTTTAGCAATCCCTCGCGTTCCGCCGCCTCGATCATGGCAACGCCGATTCGATCCTTTACGGAGTATCCCGGATTGAGATTCTCCATTTTGGCCAGCACTGTTGCTTTGATCCCGCGTGTCATGCGATTGAGCTTCACCAGCGGTGTGCGACCGATCACTCCCAGTATGTTGTCGTAATAATGCATTCGAGTCTCCGAGACAGACGTTGAATTGCTTTAAGGTATTTGTAACAGAACCAGGCGTTAAGCGCTATTTACCAGCATCGTGCAGAGTTTTCTGACAGCATTTGCCAGACAATCTTATTCCATCACAAGATGGTAAACATATGTATCGGGCTGAATAAGGCGCTGATGTGCAAAATGGCTGAGGGATGGATTTAAAGCGAAGGCAGCAGGAGGTATGAAAAGTTGAAACCCGGATGTGCTCTCCCCTTCACATCCGGGCTTCTACCATAGCCACTTACGTCCCATTGATCGGTGAGTGACCAGGCCTATGATCGCACTTTATGTAGTACTAATAAGTCCGACCTTTATCTCGAATCTTGTAGGTATAGACCGCTGCTCCGGCGCCACCAGTGATTGCACCTATGAGCGCGCCCTTTTTCCCACCAATCAGGCTGCCGAGAATCGCGCCGCCTACTGCGCCACCGGCAGTTGTGATCTTGTCCCGGTGCTGGTCCCAGACGGAGCGGTTACGACCGTAGCCAATATCATCGCGTTGGTACGTAGTATTATTCCGTGCGTCGTAATTGCGTGTGTAACGCGTGCGCTCGATGGATCTCCGGTTGACACCGCGATAACGAGTCTGTGCGTCCACAGGAATAGCCGCAGCACTCAGAGCCACCACACAAATCAACGTAGCGAATAGTTTTTTCATTGCCCCCTCCCTTAAATTGCCAAGCCTCTGTAGAGATGCTTTGGCAAAGTGCATGCCATGAGCAATCTCATATGAAAACCCCCACAATCGGGGAATGTGAGGCCCAAAACACGAGTGTTGTTTCAATCGGGTGAAAGTGATCAAAGCGTTTGGGGCAACGCACGGGGTGGAAGGCGGTGCAGATCGTGCATCCCACCTACCTTTTGGGATGAAAGATTACTAAATACAAAACGTGAGTCTGCGACGCAAAACTATCCGATTTGCACAGGGGGTTCATCCAATACCGCATTCGGCAGTGGGGACGGTTTGGACAGATCTTTACCCATTAGGCAAGGTGAAGATTGAGGATTAATAAGCGGAACAACTACGTAAAGCAAGCTACACCTTGAGGATGTGCAGCAATCCTGACACTGTTCACTCCACCAAAAGCGTCGCTGTTTGAAAGCAAAGTCAGGTCGTGTGAAGACCTGGCGCAGCAGGCCTGGCATGAATGAGACGTCGCATGCGATCTGCGAATAATACGTCGATTTTCAAGGGCTCAATCAAAGCCGTCACCTCGCCCTGCCCGAAGGTCGGATGTAGTATTGTTTGCCCTGCGCGATAAGAGCGCGTCTGATCGTATGGCCCACCGGGTTCAAGTTTCCGCTTTGCACCCGTTCGAACACCACTCTTAAACGTTCCCAGGGTGCCGCATTTCGGACAGCTTACGCGCGATATTTTTCCGCGTTTGCTGAGCGACGCGATAACGTGGCCACGCTCTTCGCCACACTTGAGACAAAGTTTTTCCACTCGATCCCCAACCACGAAGGTCGGGGTCTCAATGCTCTCAACAACGGCCAATGTTTTCTTTTCCACGGAGTGTTCCTTCCTACTTGTACCGATAGGTTATCCGGCCCCTTGTCAAATCATAAGGCGACATTTCGACGCTAACGCGGTCGCCAACCAAAATCCGGATGCGGTTCTTACGCATCTTTCCGGAAATGACTGCCAACACCACGTGCGTCGTATTATCGAGCTGGACTTTCAAGAACGCGTTGGGCTGCTTATCTATGATAGTGCCCTCGGCCGGAATCAGATCGTCTTTTGCCAATCGGTGCTCCTTTGAACTTTGGATCGGTGATAAATGGTGAGTGACGAGCAAGAACCTTTGCGGGTTCTTCACTTGTCACTCAGGCTTCCCCGTCGGGTCTTAGCGACTTGCGCGACGCGGCCTGAATGAACGCGTGAAAACTCCAGCCGGAACGCCGGGACGTTTGCTGACGTTAGACGAGCGGTTGGTCCCCTCAGTTGGTTGGTTCACCCCGCCAAACCCCGGCAATACCACACGCTTAACGCGCTGACCTGTAAGACGTTCAATTGCTTTCATCGAGAACTCATCAACCGGCGTGACGATCGTAATGGCGCGGCCTTGATTGCCGGCTCTGCCGGTGCGTCCAATGCGGTGCACATAATCTTCAGGCGCCGCCGGTACGTCATAGTTAATGACGTGTGAAACAGCATCGACGTCTAATCCGCGCGCGGCAATGTCAGTAGCTACGAGGACACGCGTGCGGCCATCCCGGAAGCCACGCAATGCTGACTCGCGTTGAGACTGTGTGCGGTCGGCATGAATACGATTAACACTATGATCGCGCGCGGACAGAATGTGCGAGAGCCGCTCCGCTCCACGGCGAGTGCGAGTGAAAACGAGCACGCGCTCGAAGCGTTCGCGTTCCAGCAAATCAAGCAGCAGGGCTGTCTTCGATTCCTGGGCAACCGGATAAGCGGTCTGCTCAACCATTGTGGCAGCCTGTCCCCGTGGACTGACCTCGATCAGCCTGGGGTTTTGCATAGTGGAACGTGCCAGCTTCTCAATCTCAGACGACATAGTTGCTGAGAAGAGCAGCGTTTGCCGTTTTGGCGGCACGAGGGAAAGCACCCGGCGAATTGCCGGCAAAAACCCCATGTCCAACATGCGATCGGCTTCGTCCAATACAAGTACTTCAACTGCAGATAGATCAATGGCCCTGCGTTCTGTCAGATCAAGCAGTCGACCCGGCGTGGCAATCACAACGGCTGGCCCCCGACGCAGAGCGTCAAGTTGCCGTGACATACTGGCGCCACCGATGAGCGTAACGCTGCGATTGGCCTTCACGGGATTAAGTTCTGCATAGTTCTTTTCAATCTGTGCTGCCAGCTCGCGCGTTGGCGCGAGCACGAGCACGCGAACTTTGCGTGGCTGCGATCCTCTCGAAGATGAGGTCCTTTGGGTTGAGGTCAAAACGGTTGCAGTAGACTCCGTTATCCTTTGAATGATGGGGAGAAGAAAAGCGGCGGTTTTGCCTGTGCCGGTTTCGGCACAGCCGATCAGATCCTGACCGCTGAGTACAACAGGGATTGCCTGAAGTTGGATCGGTGTTGGTTCGGTATATCCGAGGGACTCGCAACTCCGCACCTGTGCGGGCGCAAGGCCCAGTTGAGAAAAATTCATAAACTCCTCTTGAGCGAAACTTCAGTCTAATTCTGAAGCTCGCATCTGTTATTAAAGCCGGCAACCTCGGGGCTCCGCAGCAAACTGTATTCACAACGGAGACCCGAGATCACATAAGAAAAAGGGTTACCAGCGTGGCTCGCGATTACCACCGCCGCCACCACCGCCGCCGCCGTAGCCGCCGCCGCCACCGCGATTACCGCCGTAGCCACCGCCACCACCGCGACCACCACCAAACCCGCCACGTCCACCACCACCACCGCCGCGATTCTCGCGTGGTTTGGCTTCATTAACGGTGAGGCTACGTCCGTTGACTTCCTTGCCATTAAACTGGGCAATAGCGGCCGCGCCTTCCTCCTTGCTAGACATTTCGACGAAGCCAAAGCCACGTGAGCGTCCCGTGTCGCGGTCTTCCACGACGCTCGCTGATTCGACGGTGCCGGCAGTTGCAAAAAGTTCCTGCAAATCCTGGCTGGAGGTCGAGAACGCGAGATTTCCTACATAAAGTTTCATAGACATAAAGGTGTACCTTTCCCCGCGGGGGGATAAAAGAAGCTGCGAATCGGATTGGCTTCGGTCGAACGGTAGGAGCGAAGGGCCGGTTTTCGAATGCTCTATGGAGCGGCTTCTGAAGTTGAAATCAGCCTGCTCTCGAACCATCCAAAAACGCCAGCGC
>JBPCIQ010000026.1:0-7138 GCA_051006135.1 Pyrinomonadaceae bacterium
GTTGCGATTCTCCATCAGCAAGTGGCCCGCGTAGCCCAGCTTGGCCTCTTTTCCTTTCCCTTTGCGACACAACATCGCTGCCGGATCAGTAGTAGATTGATGCGTGTCGTTCGAGCGCTTCTCGCCCCGAAAGTTCACGTCTGGATTACTAGGATTATCTGCCGGAGGCTCATCTTGCGGCTCCTTCGACTTGAAACTTTTCAGACTCGCCGCCGCTTCCAGCAACGTGCCGTCAACGGTGAAATGTTCGTCGCTGAGCAGTTCATAGCCGCGTGCCTGATCCAACACTGCCGCGAAGAATTGCTCCGCGATGTCACCGCGCAACAGCCGCTCGCGATTCTTAGTGAAGGTCGTCGGGTCCCACACGCGATCATCCAGGTTCAGCCCGACGAACCAGCGAAAGAGCATGTTGTAGTCCAACTCTTCCATCAGCAGCCGCTCGCTGCGCACGCTGTAGAGCACTTGCAGCAACAAGGCGCGCAACAATTTCTCCGGGGCGATCGATGGCCGTCCCATGCGGGCATAGAGCTTATTGAACCGTGGCGACAATTGCACAAACACCGCGTCCGAAATCTTGCGAATAGCTCGCAGTGGATGATCCTGTGGCACTCGTTGCTCCGGCGACAGGTAACTGAACATTCCGGCTTGCTGCAAATCGTCTCCGCGCATCTGTTTTCTCTGCTCCTGGTAGCGAGGCTGTACTATCGCTACTATTACGTTGGTCCAAGCGCAAAAGTTACTTTTTCAGCAGCCTGCTAGAGCTGATTAAGCTTGGAGGTTGATTTGCTGCTTAGTGGTTTTGCGGCTCGGGCAGGAACAAGATCCAACTTCCTGGTGACGGCCTCAAAGTTTCGGCTCGCGGTTCATGAACCAACCAGCGTAGTATAGGCGTCATGAAAAAACATACGTTGCTTATATGTTTGTCTGCTGCTTCAGTTGGCAATTGTTGCCAGCGCCAAGACCAAACCGATTACTGTCACAGGCTGGGTTAGTGACGAGGGTTGTGGAGCGCAACACACTAAACCCGGCGGCGAGGATTGTGTATTAAAGTGCCTCAGGGGCGGTGCGCATGTTGGTCATCCAGAATGGAAGCCGCAAAGAATGGTACTCGTCTCGGACGAGGGCCATAAGATCTGGGTGGTCGTCAATCCGGAAGCGCTAAAAGGACTGGAAGGTAAACATGTCAGCGTCACCGGCCATTTGAATTCAGCGACAAAACAAGTTCGCGTGGCGAAGGCCAGCGAGATTAAGACTACCTAGCGACCGCGAAACAGCGCCCCCACATCATTTCAGGCGCAGGATTGACTAGAAACCCCTATGGCATCCGGCAAAGGTCAGAAGAAGATCTACTTTGCGGGTGCGATCCGAGGAGGACGCGACGACGCCGTTATCTACTTTGAAATTGTGAGGCGCTTAGCTAAATACGGTCAGGTGCTGACGGAACACATCGGAGATTCAGCATTGACTGCCGATGGCGAGACTGCCGACGATCAGCTGACCCATGATCGAGACCTCGAGTGGCTGAGAGAGTCGGAACTCCTCGTGGCCGAGGTGACGGTGCCCAGCCTCGGGGTCGGATATGAAATCGGCAAAGCTACAGAGTGGGGCAAGCCTGTTCTCTGCCTCTATCGGCCGCAGGCCGGCCGGGCCCTTTCAGCAATGATTGCCGGCAGTAAGGGCGTGGTGCTTAAAGAGTACGAAAGCACGAACCAGCTAGAAGAAATCTTCTCAAAATTCTTCGGTCACTAATTGCATAAGCTAAAGCTAATAAAACCAGGATTCGTTCTTTGTTCAGTTCTGATGTGCCTCCTCACGGTCGCTGCAGTTTCCAATCGTTCGGCCCCACAGTTTAGAGCCACGGATAAAATGCCGCGCTGGTACAGAAGGAAACACGCACACCCACACCTTAAACAGCGACGGAGACTCAACTCCGGATGAGGTAGTTCGCTGGTACCGCACACAAGGCTATAACTTTCTTGTGCTCACCGATCACAACTATGTAACGAGCGTTGATGGCCTCAACGCGCTCCATGGGGCCGACGACAAGTTCATCGTAATCAAAGGAGAAGAAGTTTCTGACTGGTTTGGTGACAAACCCATTCATGTGAACGGTTTGAACATCGCGCAGAAGGTCGACCCTCAAGGAGGCAAGAGTGTGGTCGAGACCTTGCAGCGGAATGTTGATGCGGTTCGGGCCGCCTCGGGTGTGCCACACATTAACCATCCAAACTATGAATGGGCGATCACAGCAGAAGATTTGAAGCAGGTTCAAAACAACAAGCTCTTCGAAATCTATAATGGTCATCACTTGGTGAATAATCAGGGTGGCGGTGGCGTACCAGGTCTGGAAGAGGTTTGGGACATCATTCTCTCTAGCGGCAAGTTGCTTTACGGAATCGCAGTCGACGATGCGCATACATTCAAGGAGCCATGGAACAAAAACAGCGCGCGGCCCGGGCAAGGATGGGTGATGGTTCGAGCGCGGAGTCTTACAGCATCGGCCATATTGGAAGCCCTTGAGCGCGGAGATTTTTACGCGTCGACAGGAGTAGAACTGGCAGACTATCAGACCGATGAAAAGGAGATGATAGTCACCATCAAGCAAGAACGATCAAGCAAGTATCGCGTGTTATTCCTCGGCTCGGGTGGACGTGTACTCAAGGAAGCAATCACAAGCCCTGCTGTGTATCAGTTTCGTGGCGACGAGACTTATGTGCGTGCCAAGATTCTGGAGTCGAATGGAAAAGTGGCCTGGACTCAGCCAGTGTGGTTCAAACGGTAGTTATAGCCATTGCCAACGACCTCGCTACAGTTGCTCTACCTCGCTGACACGGATGATCAGCTGCTCTTGTTGAAATTTGTGCTCGAGCTTAAGGCGGTATTGTGCCACCATTTGCGGTTCAAGTCGCTCAGACATCACTTCGAAGATGACGATCTCATCGCGACTCACTTCGCCATCGCTCTCTTGCCAGCGCCCCTCAGCGGGCGAACGCAGGAAAGCTGTCACGCCACCGAAGATCTCCGTCAATTCATTACGGATCTCGTCGAAGGCCGAGGATTTAAAAGCCTTTTTGTTGTTGTCGTAAAGCGGGAGAAGAATCTCGATCAGATGCATCGATGTTAGTCCTCCACTACGATTGATATTATTTATTATTTATCAGCCGATGAAGTCCGCCTTTGTTAAAACCGCACTTGTTGTTGAGGCCGCGAGTCCTTTTGAAACTGAAGCCTCAACTCTTCTGGCACAACTGTGGTCGGAATTATCTGAGAAGTATCCTGACGAACTCGAAGGCATACCTTTCCTCCCTGAGCAGTTGGCAGTATCGGGGGGCGGTTTTCTTATTGGCCAGGATTGCAGAACGGGCCGTCGGTTGCGGCGCCTTTCGCCCGCTTTGGGCGGGCGAGGCGGAAGTGAAGCGGATGTTCGTCTTGCCCGAAGCGAGGGGACTTGGAGTAGGTCGGGAGATCCTGCAACAACTAGAGTCGGCTGCTGGAGAGATGGGATATACGTCTTTACGACTCGAAACCGGCCTCAGACAGCCAGAGGCAATAGGGTTATATGAGTCGGCCGGTTATCGCCGCGTTCCTTGTTATGGACCATACGCTGATAATCCAATGAGCGTGTGTTTCGAGAAGTTATTGGCGGAGAAGAAATAGCGAACAAACGGATGAATCGCAAATGCTAGCCAGTTTTACTCAGTACTCATCACTCATCACTCAGCATTCGTCTACTCGTAACGTAAGGCTTCGATCGGGTCCACAATACGTGCCTGAATATGTTGCGCAGCTCAAAGCGCCGGCCTGAATTGACGGTCTCTGGGCTGACTGAAGATGAGACCGCGTGGCTGGAGAATCAAATGGCGGACGCAGCCAGCGAACGTCATCGATCCAGCGAACGAAGCTTAGTGGCGGCCGATCTTGCTGGACGTGTGCTTGACACGCTTTCTCCCGACGACCAGTTGGTTTTGACTCTCATTGATGGCGAGGACGCTTCAGTTAAAGACGTGGTAGAGATGACAGGCTGGTCTCAATCGAAAGTGAAGGTGCAGGCTTTTCGCGCCCGCCGACGGATGCGCGAGGCAGTTGAGAAATTACTAGCACATGGAGCAAAAGCCGTGGCAAGTATCGAGAAAGCACGAGGAGTACCATGAGCGAACACATCATCAGTCTGATTGAGAGCACTGCTCTCTCAGCTTTAAACGAAAGCGATCTGGCAACGATTCGTGCTCATAATGGCGACTGTTCAGATTGCCGGCGAGCCTTCGAGGCAGTGCAGATCTCTGTGGTCTTGCTGAAAGAGCGAGTGGCTGAACCGTTTGAGCCATCGCCTTTCTTCCAGACCAGGGTCATGGCGCACCTGCGAGAGCGACAGATCGCAAATGAATCGTGGGCGTGGGGCCGGATATGGCGGGCGACGGGCGCGCTAGCATCCTCGATGGTGGCTACGGTCGCGGCTCTGGCGATTTTGACTTTCATGGTTCCCGGAACGCAAATAACCTCGGGAACGAGCGAAATGATGACAGCTGCCAATCCCTATAACGCGGAAGAGGTGCTTCTTGACCAAAGCGGAACAACTGACGACCACGTATCAGACGGCCAGGTCCTCACAACGCTTTACGGGGCTGACGAAGACGCTGTGAGGTAGGCTATGGACATAATCAAAAAAGGCAAATGGCAACTTCGCGTGGCGGTAATAATCATATTTCTGCTTGGCTTCGCCGCGGGCGCCCTGGCGTTGAACGGTTACAAGAGATGGAGTAGAACCGGCGCCGAAGCTTCGCGTCAGAATCGGTTCGAAGCGATGCTTGATCGCCTGCAGCTCAACGCCGACCAGAAAACTCAGGTGCATCAGATTCTAAGCGATAGTCGTACGCAATTGCATGCTTTGCGCAAAGAGTCAGAACCTCGATTTGATGAGATCCGCCGGCAGGCTGACGAACGACTGCAGAAGGTGCTCACTGCGGAGCAGTGGAAACAGTTTCAGCAGGAGCGAGAGACGTTGCGCGGTCGTGGCCGGCGCGGAAGAGGCGATGGTAAATGATCGGTGTGCTGAGAAAGTGATTGCGTCACACCCACGAGACCATTTTCCATTTATCATTTGGCATTCTCATTTTTCATTACAACCGCTTCACACTTGTTTTCATTACCGCTCGCAAGTCCTAAAATGACAGCTGAGAAATGGAAAACAAATCCGGTCTCATCCTCATCGCTCATCACTGATTACACTAATCACCGGGCAATCTCACTCACAACTTCATAAAACTCTTGCGTGCCCTCACGAACATTCTTTACCGTAATCCGTTCGTTGTTGCCGTGAACCCCTTCATTTTCCTCCGCCGTCGTATAGATTGGCGCCCAACCGTAAGAGACAATGCCGAGCTGGCGATAGAGTTGGCTTTCGGTATAGCCGCTTAGCATCTTTGTGGTTATTAAGGCTTCCGGATGATGAAGTTTTGTGACGCGGGCAATCACCCGAAACAGTTCGGTATCAAGCGGTGAGGTGTTTGGAGGTTTGAAGGTATTTACATTCTCGATCTTGATCAGCGGGTCGGCGATGATCCTCGTGAGTTCAGCAAGGAAGTCCTGTGGATCCTCGCCCGGCAATAGCCGCACATCAAGGTTGCAACTTGCTTCCGTGGGAATCACGTTGGTCTGCTTGCTGCCATTCAACATTGTCAAAGAGATCGTGTTACGGAGAAGGAAATTGTATTCGCGCTGGCTGGTAAGTTCCCTGGCAAAGGCGGGATCCTTGAGAGAGTCGCGAATGGTGGCAAACTTAGCACGTAGTGGCTCGGGTTGAAGTAGGGCAATATCCTGAAAGAACTTTTCCACGGCGGGTAAGAGTTTGACGGGTGGCTCATAGGCAATAATTTTCGCCATAGCCCGGATTAGCCGGTTGGGCGCCGAATCAGCGATTGGGCGTGAACCGTGTCCTGGTTGTCCTTTTGCCGTCAACTGCAACCAAAACGGCGCTTTTTCGGCCACATCAACACCGACAAACTTCACCTTACCCTCAGCTAACAGGTTGTCACCACCTTCGGTCAAAAGATATTCGGCATCCTTGAATAGCGCTGCCTTGTTGGCAATCATCCAAATTGATCCCTCGTCTTTCACTTCTTCATCTGCCGTACCCAGAAAAATCACATCTCGAGACAAAGTGGATTTTTCGCGGGCAAGAACAATCATCGTCATCAGTTGCAGCAGGCCTTCGCCTTTCATATCCAGCGCCCCACGACCATAGATCGACCCATCAACAATATCCGCCGAGAAAGGATCGACGCGCCAGGCAGACTGGTCCGCGGTAACTACGTCCATGTGATTCAGCAGGATGATTGGCCGCTTCGAACCATTGCCTTTCAAACGCGCAATAATGTTGGCGCGCCCGGGCTTGTATTCAAACACCTGGCTCTGGATTCCTTCCTTGTCGAAGATTGCTTTAAGAAACCTCGCAGCTTCGATTTCGTTTCCCGGCGGGTTTGACGTATTAACGCGCAGGTACTGTCGCATTAGATCCACGGCCAGGTCTTGATAGGCGGGCCAATTGATCCTGGCAGTCTGGGCAACTACAGACGGTACTCTGAAGCCGATGCCGCTCAGATAGAGGGATCCGATAGTGGCGAGCAGCACCGCCTTTGAAACACTTTTCATTAATGTTTCTCCTTCGTGATCAGATTCAAGCATCGGCAAAACACGAGCCACCAAATTATTCGCAATGACACTAACACTATTCCACGTCGATCCGAGTTAATCGTGCTACTTCTTTAGTAATCTCCAGGCACTTAGAAATCTCAAGGTCAGGAAGGCAGACCCTGTCCCCGCTCTTAGGCTTAGTCGTTTTGCAGCTTCAGCGGGGACAGGGTCCGCCTTCCTGACCTTGAGGTTACTGAAGTTGAGCGTGTTGGCTAAGGACGATGGCTTTCCCAGGTGCCGTGCCCTTGGGGGGGCGAAGAAGCAGCCACAGATTTACACGGATGAAGGCGGATGGGTAGTCTAATGTCACTGCAAACCCTTCAAATTTCTTGAATAAGACTTCCGCGGCTCAATTCAAGATAAATTCTGCTCACGTGCTTCCCATTCTCGGTTGAACTTCTCATTAAACTCTTCCCACTGCCGGCGGTCAGCTTCCCACTCCTCGAGT
>JBPCIQ010000027.1:0-9006 GCA_051006135.1 Pyrinomonadaceae bacterium
CGCGCGCTTTCTCTTCCGGCGCTTTGTCGATCTGATCGAACGCCACGAACTGCACCTTCGGATTGCTCTTCCCCAGCACCTTCGTGATCGCCGCCGTCAACGTCGTCTTGCCATGATCCACGTGCCCGATTGTCCCGATGTTCACGTGCGGCTTGGAACGGTCAAATTTTTCCTTAGACATCCTTCGCTGGCCTCTTTAAGAAGAAATGAAAATGCCTCCACGCGAGCAGCCAATTGCTGGAGCCCGCGATGAGATTTGAACTCATGACCTCCTCCTTACCAAGGAGGCGCTCTACCCCTGAGCTACGCGGGCGCTCGAGTCCTACTACCTAGCTGTTTCAAAAGAACTGGAGCGGGCGACGAGATTCGAACTCGCGACCCTCAGCTTGGAAGGCTGATGCTCTACCAACTGAGCTACACCCGCTCACTACTGAAATTTCAGATCTCAAATCTGAGATCTCAGCACGGTGCAGGGGGCAGGATTCGAACCTGCGTAGGGCGTTAGCCCGCCGGGTTTACAGCCCGGTGCCATTAACCACTCGACCACCCCTGCATACCTTTCAAGTGCCTAATGGAGCCGGCGAAGGGACTTGAACCCCCGACCCTCTGATTACAAATCAGATGCTCTACCAACTGAGCTACGCCGGCCCGCTACACACAGCAATAGCGCATTCCGACAAAAGGCGGATACTAACAACCGGCCAACAAAAACGCAAGTCGCAGACACAGTTACACATAACCTGTCGTGCAATTACGCCAACCAGAATGCAGTAGATTGCAAAGCGGAAGGAATCGTCGGTCTACTCACAAATTCACATCCTCGCACGCAAGGCTCCTGGCAATCTGCCCGTAATTAACGTGCTATTCCCGAACGGCCGCAATAGTCACCGGCTGCGGCTCAGGAGGGGTTGACCCTGGCGAAAGAACTGAACGATAAAAAGACCGGAAATACCCATACATCGAAAGGCATGCAGAAACTACTACCAGCCAGAGCAAGGCTCGCCCGGCAGTGTAGAGCAATGCCTGCCAATCGCTGCCTGTGGTCGATTCATTACTGACAAGGTGATGCAGAGCTGTTCGTAACTCCGGCACAGACCAAAACTCTATTGCGGGAAAAGGCCGCCCAAAGTTTGCTACAGGCGGCTTTCCTGCAGCGCTGGAGGCAATCAATAACGCCACGGTCACTACCTGGGTCAACATCTTGAATTTCCCCATCTTGGACGCTGCTATTACGACACCATCAGCAGCTGCAATCGAGCGCAAACCGCTAACGGCAAACTCCCGTCCAATTATAATCACCACAGCCCACGCGGGAGCCAATTGGTTCTCGACCAGCGAGATTAGAGCCGACGAAATAAGCAATTTATCCGCTATCGGATCCAGGAGTTGACCCAGACGAGTTACCTGATCGCGGCTGCGGGCGATGTGACCATCAAGATAATCAGTCAGCGCTGCCCCTAAAAAAACTGCAACGCCCAGAATATGCCGCGGCAATCCGAACCAGTCCTCAGAAAACGGGGTCAGAAGAATGACGACAAGCAAGGGAACGATGAAGATGCGCAAGAGCGTTAAAGCGTTTGGAAGGTTCACAACTGTTAACCGCCAAATAAGGAGGCGCGACCAGAAGTCAACTCAGGACTGGGATTGTTGGCAGTGTAGGGTCCGGTTGGAAATAGTGTCAAGCCGCTTTCAATTCGCCCTTGAGGGTAACTGGTGAAACCAGCACACCCTTTAGTTGGTCTAGCCGAGTCCTTACGCTCCGAGAGAGTTGTTGTAGGCGTTCCATTTGACGGATGCTGTCCGCAGGATGGGGGCCGCTTGAGTAGCGCATGCAGGAGGGGCCTTCTGTCTTCTAACCCGACTCAGGTTATCATTATCACACAGCAATCATGCGAGTCTCTTACACCCTCGTTACTACGTTGATATCGGATAAAGGCCATATCTTCCCATTCGAAAATTCGAGATGGTCCAAGACAGGCTCGCACAAGAAGGTACACTACCGTGTTCATAGAAAGCGCATTGGTTTAAGTCAGTGTAGCTAGGAGAATGGGAAGCCAGGTGAGGAAAGCGCGTGTTAGATCGACAAGCCGCTTGCGAAAGGGATTTCGGTGGGTTTTTCTAGCTGTCTTGGGCATCTTTATCGGCCTTCTTGGGTACGAGGCGATAATCCTAGTCCGGGTCGCCCGGCTGCGTTCCGAAAACCCGGTAACCACGTCGTTGATGGATACTCGAGCAAGCGAGGCCAAGTTACGAGGCGAGCAACTCAAACGTCAGCAGGTCTGGGTGCCACTTGAACGGATCTCAACAAATCTGCAGCGAGCAATTCTCGCGGGTGAGGACACGAATTTCGTCGCGCACAATGGGTTCGACTACGAGGCTATTCAGAAGGTGTGGGATCAGGCGCAACGCGAGGCAGCAAAGGATGCGCAGAAAGAAGGAGCTGATCAGGACGATTGGCTCCCTTACCTTCCGGACTTTAAACGTGGCGCGTCGACCATTACTCAGCAACTGGCAAAAAACCTTTACCTATCCTCACAACGCACATTCCTCCGTAAAGGCCAGGAGGCAATCATCACAATCTTCCTGGAGCGGTTGCTCACGAAGCGCCGGATTCTTGAGATTTATCTGAACTTAATTGAATGGGGTGATGGCGTCTATGGTGCGGAGGCGGCTTCTCAACACTACTTTCACAAGTCTGCGGCAAACCTTAGTCCAAACGAATCAGCGTTGCTCTCGGCAATGGTTCCCAACCCCCGAACGATCTTTAATCCACAGGTAAATCCACGCCGTGTCACGCGCCGACAGAAAATTATTCTGCGCGGTATGCCGTACGTTAAATTGCCGTAACAGCTTTTAAGAGCGCTCTTGGGGGGCGCACAAGAAAAGGCCGCTCCCGGGAAGCGACATCTTCAATTAAGCATTATCGTCCCGGTTGTTAGATCGCGAATTCCTTCGCTAGTTTAAGCTCCGCCTTGCGCAGCTCAAAACGCCCGCGGCCGAGGTTGCCTTCAGGGTTGATCGCGAGCACCACGAAATAATCTCGGGTAAGCATACGCACAACAACGAGGGCCTTCTCCATCGCTATTACAAGTTCGCGAAGGTCGCCAAGCCCTGTATCGCTTCCCGCTCGTTGAGCACCGCGAACCAGTGACGTAAACTCCGCCGCTGCAACATCGAGGTTGGCGTCGTTGCCTGCTTCCGCGAGTACCTTTTCGACAGCAATGCCGTCGGTACCCATAATTAGAACACCCAGACTTCCATCGGTGCGCTCAATAATGGTCTCCAGCATTTCCTTGAACATTGTAATCCTCCTACGGGCGCACTGGCGCCGCCGGCGCGACGAGGAGCGGCGTGAGATTTGGCTGCTCGTTTGGCTGTGCCTGAACCGGCGGCGTATTGGTCGCCGGATTACCCAAAGGTACAGGCTGCGATATGGTTGTGGAACGCGTAGCTGGGCCCACCGCCCCGGTTGTCGGTCTACCCTTAAAATCCGGACGATAGATTCTAGGGGTTATGAAAAAGAGAACTTCATCCGTGGTACGTGTAATCTGCTTTCGCTTAAAGAGGTTGCCGAGAACAGGAATTGATGCCAGACCGGGCGTTCGCTGTTGCGCGTCGCCTTCACTGTCCTGGAGCACACCACCCATTACTGTTGTGCCTCCATCTGGTACAAGCACTTCAGAGCTCATTTTCTGCGTGCTGATAGCCGGTATGCCATTGATGACGACCCCTGAGACGTTGCTGTTTTCGATTGTTACCAGCATCACAACCGTACCGGCATCAGTGATTTGCGGTGTGATTGAAAGCTGCAGCGGGACTTCAATAAATTCCGTTGTAACAACACCTAGCTGACCCACAGTCTGAACTGGGATACTAGTTCCACTTGAGATTACACCTGTTCTGTTGTTCAGGACCGTGACGCGCGGGGTTGCAATGGTCTTAACTTGACCTTTGGTTTCGCCAGCAGTGATTAACGCGCTGATCTGAGCCGTCCCGAAAATTCCGGTCGTCAAGCCGATGATGGTGCTCGCTGCCGATGCTACGGGGCCACCATTGAGTCCACCCGGAATTCCGAACTGCGTGTTGGGTGACACAGGTAGCGTGCCGCCCGCCGGTCCGCCTGGTAGATTGCTAGCCGAGCCGAGGGCACCACGTCCCAAGTTAAGTACAGCCGCGGACAGTTGAACACCTAAGTCCCGGCTAAAGTTGCGATTGGCAATGACGATCTTAGTCTCAATTTCCACCTGCGGCTCTGGCTGATCCAGTAGCGCCACCAGCTGACGAATGGAGGCGATGTTCACCGCAACATCTGTGACAATTAGGGTATTACTGCGTTGATCTACCTCGATACCGCCGCGTTTAGAGAGCCTCCGCTGAATGATCGGTAGAATGCCTTGGTCTCCGCCAGCCCCAACTCCGCCACTCCCGCCCAACAGACCACCACCAGCGGCTGGCTGATTAACGCTCGAGGTTGCGCCCGCAGGCTTACCCCCGGCAAAGCCCCCGGCTGCACCTGCGGTTGATTGTAAGGAGCCAAAGGCGCGAGCATAGTTCAAGCGTATGAATTCTGTAACGAGCGGAGAGGCATCCAGACGCGATTCGTTGATGACTCTTTGCGTTCCGGCCTCAGTTGCAAGCACTGCGGTGGTAGCGACGCGAAGGATGTTGCCGCTAACTTCAATGCCTAAACGATTCGCTTTGAGAATTGCGTCCAGCGCAATATTCCACGGCACATCTTGAACATTAACAGTCACGGGTACCGCGCCGACTGAAGAATCAATGATGAAGTTTACGCCGTACTGCTCTGTGATGTAGTTAAGTATGTCGCGAATATCCGCGTTAACGACGTTCAGATTGATTGGCTCGCCAATGAAACCTGGTTGACCATACTGCCGGCCTTGCTCCGACTGCGTAGCAATTGCCACGCTTCCTGCCGGGGTCGGCGAAGGAGAAGGCATTTGCTGCTTGAGCTGCACAGGAGTTGTAACCTGCTGATCAAGGTTCTCAATCGTACTATCCGCCAGGCGCGAACCTTGCGGAATGGCCGCTGGCCAAAGCACGCGCACATTTCTTGTTGCAGCCACACCGTTGGCGCCACTCAGGCACCAGAACAGCAGGACGAGCGCAGTCCTTTGAATGGCTGTGTTAATTCGAGACTGATAAGACATCTTCCCTCCTTAAGGGAACATCTGGACTTGACCGCCACGCACTACGCTCATTTGCTGTTGCAACTAAAGCGCGCGCCGCACATGCGGCCTCGTCCTGGGTTGAAGTCAAAGCGCGCAACCAGGCTTAATACTGGGTTTCATGCCTATTGCGCCGGGAAATGGTTTCGAATAATGACCGTTGCCAAATAATTCCAAACCAAGAATTGCCTACGGCTTCTCCACTTCGACAGCCTTCTCTGCTGACTTCTTGTCAGAGTCGGCTAGCGAGCTAGCAGGAGCCGTTTTCGAGGACGTCATCGCGTTGACCGAGCTTGCCTGTCGCAAGGGTTTGATTTCCACTGAACGCTCCCGGCGTCCATCGGAGAAAACCGTTTCGCGACGAAAAATAAGACGATTGTCTTCAATGGCCACCAACTGCCCATCATAGAACCGCTCGCCGGGATAGAGCACGTAAGACAAATTTATTGGTGTTGCCTCGACGATTGCGGCGTAGCCGCGGGGAGACCGAGAGATACCGATTACTTGCATTTCATTGAGTAGCAGCGCGGTTGTTGGTTTTGGCGCCGGCATGCGAGCATTCATTGCCGACTGCTTTTGAGCCCTGTATTGTGCAATCCGTTCCTGTATCGGCGGTGGTGAAACCTGGCCCACAATCCGCTTCACCCCGGCGCGCGGCGGCTGATACTTTACAAAAGGATCGCGACTGTCCTGATAGACGCGTTTAGTAGGAGAAGGGCTAACCTCGTTTGCCTGTTGCGCATGAGTGCTGACCGCAGCACCGGTGGCGCAAAAGACGAAGCCTATCGATATTCCGGCAAATGCTAGTCTGATTTTCTTTGAATGGGTCATTTTCTCTTCCTTGCTACCTTGGGTCCGGATGGTCGCATCGTAAAATTATTTGGGAGCTTGAGGTGTTGCGGGAGCTGGCGCCCCGCCACCCGCTGCCGGTGGAGTAGCCTGCTTTTGTAGCTTCTCTGCCGAAACGTAATAAGCTGTCAGATCAAACTTCGCATCTACTGTAAATCTCGGCGACTGTGGCTCCACTTGTTTGAGCTCAAAATTCGTGATTGAAACAATTCGTTGGTAATGAGCGACTTGTTCAAAAAATGAGCGGAGAGACGCAAAAGAGCTGGTCACTGTGATTTCGATCTTCTTGCCGCTGTAGTTGTCCTGCTGAAGATCTTCCTTCGGACTAAACTTTCGCAGCACCAGGCCACTGTTACGTGCTCGATCCTGAAGGCCTTGCAGTACAATCGTTATCTCACGCTGTTCGGGAAGCAGCGCCATGAGCTCGCCATATTCTTCTTGTCTGGCCTTATAGATTGCCCGAAATTCACTGAGACGTTGCGATGCGATCTGTGCCTGTGCGTTCCGAGTTAAGAGTTGGGCGATCTGAGCATTCAGGTCGCTAGTTTCTTGTCGCACAGCCTTGGTAAAGAAATACCAGAACCCGCCATATAGCATCGCACCAACGGCCACCAAAGCCGTCAATCGAAAATACCAGGGTTGCTCATGAAGGTTACCGATTCTCATCTGTTTTCATTCCTTCCACCTATCGTTTGGCGGGTTCCGTATTATTTTATTGGCCTTTGAATAACTACTTCTTTAGCGCCACCTGATTTGCAGGTGCGCTGGCGGTGTCCGCTGGCGTTACACCCAGGTAGTTACACTTTACGGTGAAACTCACAATCTCGGGCTGAGCAATGGCATCCACCGGAACTGCGTTAGTTGCGCCGGCAACAGGGGTCGCCGGTGGCTTCCAATCACGCTGCGTCTCTATATTTAAGTTAGTGAACATTCCCGCCGAAAATTCCAGACTTTGTCCAAACTTCGTTACTGAAGACTCATTAGGAGACTCACCCTTGATCGTGAGCTCACTACCTGTTTGCTGGATGCTCTTGAGATACAGTTGAGGAACGCTGTCGAAACGCTTCTTAATCTCACGCAGCACCGCGCCTGGTCCCTGTTGTGACTCGCGCAGTCGCTTGATTGCGTCAATACGACCTTGAATGTCCTGCGTTTGCCTTTCGAGATCAGCCTGTTCCTTGTTGACTGCAACCATCTGTTGATTGATGCGCTGCTGAGTCTCAAGTTCCTTCTGCGCAACCTCATGCGCTGACTTAGAGCTCACATAGTCATAGCCTACAGCGAGAACCAACAAACCAAACACGGTGAGAGCCAGCAATAGCGTCTGCGTCCTCGGGCTCGAAACTTTGTCTTCGACCCTGGCCGCTCCGCTGGGCCGTTCCGTAACCGACTGTAGTAAATTAATTTTGATCATGCCGCATCAACTCCTCTCAAGGCGAGACCAACGGCAACTGCCATTTCTGCAACAATTTCTCGCATGTAATCTGGATCAAATTTTCGATCATCCACCTGTATTTGCCGGAATGGATCAAACACCTCTACGGGTATGTCGAAACGCTTGGCAAGATATTCAGCAAGACCGGGAAGTTTCGAACCACCTCCCGCAACCAGGATTTTTTGTATCGCTTCCCCGCCCACTTCGGCGGTCGCGCGATAGAAATCCATAGTCTTCCGCACTTCCAGGGCCAGGACGTCCGAGACCGCATCAATAATTGGTGCGATGGGACGAGCCTCGATACCCTCCGGCAGCTGATAACCTCGCTTGACGGCTTCTGCCTGTTCATAAGTCAATCCCAGTTCTTTTTGCAGCAAGCTGGTGTAGTGGCTCCCGCCAACAGAAGCATCCCGAGCAAAAACCGATCGGCTCCCGTTCAGAATGTTGATATTCATTGTGGCAGCACCAATATTGAGGAGCGCAACCACCTCTCCCGACTTCGGTTGATAATTGAGCTCATAGCAATTCTGCAAAGCGAACGTGTCGACGTCGATGATCACTGGTTGCTTGCCGGCAAGTTGGATTGCCTGTTTGACATTGGCAATCTTGTCGCTCTTGCACGCGGCCATCAGCACGTGGACCGCATCCTCCGAGTTGTTTATCACCTGGTAGTCAAGGTTGACGTCTGCTATGTCGAAAGGAATATGCTCTTCTGCGTGCCAGCTAAACGATTCTTGTAGCTCCTCATCGCTCATCTGCGGTAGCACAATATTTTTCACAATCACCGAATGGCCACTTACTCCGGCCGCTATTCTCGTGGCCTTGATCTGATGCTCGCTAAATATGCTCGATATCACATTCGAGACATTGTTGAGTTCCATGATCTGACCGTCGACTATTGTGTCAGGTTGGAGATTTTCAAATCCGAGGCTTACTAAGTGAAGAACATCGCCCTTCTTCTGAAGTTCAACTGCCTTCACGGAACTGGAACCAATGTCCAATCCAACCAGATTTTTTTTGACTTGTTTGAACATCTTATTTATTTATTCCTCGCAGCAGAGAGAGAACGCGCGCGCGCTTTCTGGCGTACTCGCAGACGGGCACGGGCTTTTTTTGCTCTTGATAGTCGGGTTCTCACGAATTTCGAGCGGGGGAGGTGGGTTACGTCTTTCAACAGTTGGTCCCTTTGGGTGCGCGGTGCGATTCGTTGATTGGAAGGCAATGGTTTGGGCGGGACCGGGCAGTCGCGGGGATTCCCGGATCTGAAGAGGCAGCAACCGGTTAGTTTCAAACCATATGCAAAAGAATGAAGCCAGCATTCGAACCTAAGCCAAAACTGAAGGTCTCCACTGGAACGTTACCTCTCTTGGCGGCGCCCAGCTGCTGGGGGGTTGAATTACTTATGATCAGGCTTCAAAGGGATGCGGATGTTGCCCGGACTGAGTCCGCTGCTTGAGGAGGGTCTGGCGAGCGCCTCAGATGGCTACCTGACGAGCCACCGTCATGAGGGAGACTACAATACACACTAAACAATGT
>JBPCIQ010000028.1:0-6723 GCA_051006135.1 Pyrinomonadaceae bacterium
CGCGCGCTTTCTCTTCCGGCGCTTTGTCGATCTGATCGAACGCCACGAACTGCACCTTCGGATTGCTCTTCCCCAGCACCTTCGTGATCGCCGCCGTCAACGTCGTCTTGCCATGATCCACGTGCCCAATCGTCCCGATGTTCACGTGCGGCTTGGAACGGTCAAATTTTTCCTTAGACATTTTTCTCGCACTCCTTATTGAAGGACTGAAACGTTATCGTGGCGAGGAGTCGCCAGCGCACCGGAGCCCGGCCTGACTCAAACTCATCACTTACTTGCTACTCCCTGAACTTTTGCGATCACCTCTTCCGCAATGTTTTTTGGCGCCTGCTCATACCGTTCGAAGTGCATTGTGGAAGTTGCGCGCCCCTGCGTCGCCGACCGTAGGTCTGTCGTGTACCCAAACATCTCTGACAGTGGCACAAACGCGGTGATCACCTGGGCACCGCCCACGCGCGGCTCCATACTTTCGATTTTCCCGCGTCGTGAACTCAGGTCGCCGTTAACCGGTCCGGTGTAGTCGTTTGGAGTTACAACCTCGATCCTCATGATCGGCTCCAGCAACACTGGCTTGGCCTTCCGCAGGGCGTCCTGAAATGCCAGTGAGCCCGCAATGTGGAACGATCGCTCATCGGAATCAACCTCGTGATAGCCACCGTCGAGAAGCCGGACTCTAATATCAACGAGCTCGTATCCCGCAAGGAAACCGCGCTCCATCGCATCCCTGATTCCCTGCTCGATAGGCTTGATGTACTCGCGTGGAATAGCTCCACCCGTAATCTCATTTTCGAAGACAAAACCTTCACCCGGCGCCGGCTCGATTTCAATCTCAACATGCCCAAATTGGCCGCGACCACCGGTCTGCTTCTTGTAGATTTCTTTTCCCGGAGCCCCTTGAGTAATTGTCTCGCGGTAAGCAACCTGGGGTTTGCCGACGTTCGCTTCGACGCCAAACTCGCGTTTCATGCGATCCACAATAATTTCGAGATGAAGCTCGCCCATCCCGGCAATAATCGTTTGACCGGTCTCAGGATCCGTCGAAACATTGAACGAAGGGTCTTCTTGCGCGAGCCGGTTCAGGGCCACGCCGAGCTTGTCCTGATCCTGCCGGGTCTTGGGTTCCACCGCCACGCGAATGACGGGAGCGGGAAAATCCATCCGCTCGAGCACTATCGGCTTATTCTCATCGCAAACCGTGTCGCCTGTGGTTACTTGCTTCATGCCACCAATAGCAATGATCTCGCCGGCACTCGCTTCTTCGATATCCTCACGCTTGTTGGCGTGCATTCGCATTAACCGACCAATGCGTTCTCGTGTGTCTTTGATCGAATTGTAAGCGTAAGAACCAGCCCTGATAGTGCCGCTATAGAGCCGCACAAACGACAGCTGGCCTAGATGCTTATCAGCCATGATCTTGAAGACCAGACCCGAAAACGGAGCGCTGGCATCGGGCGGACGGGTCTCCACCTGGCCGTTCTTCGGATTCGTTCCCTCCACCGGTGGAATGTCGAGCGGCGAAGGCAGATAATCAACCACAGCGTCGAGCAGCGTTTGCACACCCTTGTTCTTGAACGCCGAGCCAGTAACCACCGGAACAACTTTCAGCTCAAGCGTTCCCTTACGCAGCGCCTTGCGAATTTCTGTCTCCGAAATCTGCTCGCCCTCGAGGTACTTATGCATTAAGCCGTCATCAACGCTGGCAACGGCTTCAATCAGCTTTTCGCGAGCAGCCACCGCGGCTTCCTTCAAATCTTCGGGAATCTCGACCGTCTCATATTCCGAGCCCTTACTCTCGTCGTTCCAGATCAACCCCTTCATAGTGATCAGGTCGACGACGCCCTTGAGCTGATCCTCTAGGCCGATAGGAATTTGAATGGCGACCGGGTTCGCACCAAGGCGGGTAATGATTGATTCAAAGGATCGATCAAATGAGGCGCCGGCACGGTCGAGTTTATTGATAAAACAAATGCGGGGCACGCCATATTTGTCGGCTTGCCGCCAAACAGTTTCCGATTGCGGCTCGACTCCGGCCACACCATCGAATACAGCAACGGCGCCGTCCAGCACGCGCAGGGAACGTTCAACTTCCATGGTGAAGTCCACGTGGCCAGGAGTGTCAATGATGTTAATACGATGATCGACGCTATCCCGCTCCCAGTAACAGGTCGTCGCAGCGCTGGTAATCGTGATCCCCCGCTCCTGCTCTTGCTCCATCCAGTCCATGGTCGCCGTCCCTTCGTGCACTTCGCCGATCTTGTGCGTAATGCCCGTGTAATAAAGGATGCGTTCCGTGGTGGTGGTTTTACCGGCATCAATGTGCGCCATGATGCCGATATTCCTTGTCCTATTTAAATCGTGCTTCGCCATAACTCTGTGTCAGTTGTCAGTAGTCAGTTGTATTCACTCGGTTTGAGCCTTCAGATCTACTGATCACGAACAACGGACCTCTTCTAGAACTTGTAATGCGCGAACGCCTTGTTTGCATCCGCCATACGGTGCGTGTCGTCCTTCTTCTTCACCGCATTTCCGCGGTTGTTTGCCGCGTCAAGAATTTCAGCTGCCAGACGATCCATCATGGTTTTTTCGCCACGCCCCCGCGCGTAGGAGACTATCCAACGAATCGCTAAGGCACCGCGCCGTTCCTGATGGACCTCGATGGGGACCTGATAAGTCGAACCTCCAACGCGGCGCGACTTCACCTCAACTGTGGGTTTCACGTTATCAATTGCGCGCTTGAACACCTTGAGTGGCTCTTCGCCTGTCTTATCGCCGACCTGCCGCATCGCATCATAAAAAATCCCCTCGGCCACTGCTTTCTTCCCACCCCACATGACACCGCTGATGAACTTAGTCACCAGCGGGCTGTTGTAAATTGGGTCCGGAAGTACTTCTCGTCTCTCGGCAACTCTTCTTCTTGGCATATCGTTATCAGGTCCCGGGCTATCAGTTGTCGAATATCTATTGTTTTGGCTGCGGTGCATGGCACCGCCAATTCTGAGGAACTACTTACCTTTCGCTCCTCCGCCCCCCGCCTTCGGTCGCTTGGCACCGTACTTTGAACGACCCTGCTTGCGGTCTGCCACACCCACTGAATCGAGCGTTCCGCGAATCACGTGGTAACGAACTCCAGGCAGGTCTTTCACACGACCCCCTCTAATGAGAACGATTGAGTGTTCCTGCAGGTTATGTCCCACGCCTGGAATGTAGGTCGTAACCTCGATTCCATTGGTTAGCCTCACGCGCGCAACCTTGCGCAACGCCGAGTTAGGTTTCTTGGGAGTCTGGGTATAGACCCGAGTGCAAACGCCTCGCTTCTGCGGGGAGCTCTGCAGCGCCGGACTACCTGTTTTGTACTTGACCGTTTGGCGGCCCTTGCGAACAAGTTGATTAATTGTCGGCACTGCTCTTAACCTCTTTACCAGTTGGGCATATCTCAGAGCACAAAAAGGCGCTGCCTGCCTCTTTCCGGAACCTGCTGTCACCCAACGGTTAATGCCCGCGTGCGAACTTGCTTCGTCCGGCAGTCAGCGCAGGCGACTGCCCTGTTTCAAAATTAATTTAGGGATGTTCTGACTTCGCTGTTAGGCGGGTGTAGATAGTGGCTTCCCTCAAGCCAAACTTTTCTGTGGCGTCGCGATTCAGATTAGGAACCAATTCCCAAAAGCGAGCAGGCGCTGGAGCGAAAGGCTTTCTGAGCCAAGCACGACGCATGCAATTTACGCCACAATATGTGTCAAACGGCTGTTCTGAAAACCAGCCGGGCAACGCCCTCCACACCGACAGAACCAACCCGACGTTGCACTGTTCACTTCAGACTGTACGCCCGAAACGAGAAACTATAAGCGTCAGGGCTTTAACTGTCAAGCAGAGCTTCCGGAGCGAATGTGCAGGATACTCAATGGGGGTCTCGTCTAAGAAGATAAAGCTAGTCCGAACTCACCTTGTCTGGAATCAAAACACCCACCTGAGCAGATACCAGATTCCCACGCCAATAGCGGCTAGCAAAACTAACAGCATTACGCCGAGGCCAAACATCATCAGCTTGAATTTTTTATAACGGTTCGCATCGGGAGGGGCCAGTGAACTCTGCGGGAAATAAGGGGGTGGTGTGTACGTTGCCATTCGACTTATCCTCCAACGGTCTACCGCCATTGTTGTTCGGTTCTGTTCGGATTCTGACTCACCGGTTTTTGCGGATTTGACCCATCTTCCTCTTGTCCGTTCACATTATCTTGTCCGTTCACGTTGGCCTTCTGCTTCTTAAGAAGCTCTTCCTGATGTTTCTTACCAACTTTGATACGCCTTATGCCTTCGCGTGCCTCCGCGAGCTCATCCTCGGCACGGTAGTTTTCGGGATCAAGCTTAAGCGACCTCGCGAACGCCTCCGCTGCTTCATCGTATTGCGCCAATTTCATAAGAGCCCGGCCGAGATCGTAATGTATGGCCGCGTCATCTGGCTTTACTCGCGTCGCCTGTCGATATTCTTTAACCGCTTCGCTATAAAGATGAAGTCCGGCATATGTCTGTCCAAGATTGTAGTGGGCCTCAGGATCTTTGCTGTATTCCTGCATTGCAAGATATTTCTTGTAAGACTCCACTGCTTTCTTGTACGCCTCTTGGGCCTCCTGCTCCTTGCCCAATACATCGTTTGTCAGACCCAGGCGGAAATGGGCCTCTGCAAGACCGGGATCCAGCTTAATTGCCTGCTCAAACGCGTCAGCAGCCTGCCTATCTTCGTCATTCCGGTAGAACTCCCTGCCATTCTCGAGGTAACTCCGGGCCTCTGTGCGCGCACCCTCGGTTGTCGTCGCGCTACCTGGTGACTCACTAACCTTTGCTTGTTCGGTAGACGCCTGCTTGCGCGAACAGGCAGCTTGGCCGAACAAAAAGGAGAGAATGACAATTAAAAACGTGGTTCTCATTCTAAATCGCGGCCGATTCACGAATCTTTGAGCGCACAAGTATCTACGCCCTTTAGGTGTTGAGTCAAACCGCATGTAAAATGTCGCTTCCGGGATTATACCGTTGCTTGGAACGGAACATTGCCGGTATTGCTGGAAGGAATAAGGCATTGACTGTGTTCTTAAACCGCTACTGATCGACTGAGAGAGGCTCTTCCAGTGGCCAACTTAAATTCCCTTGCCAGAACTTTCTAATAAGAGGATCAAAATGCTCAGCCGTCAACGCCAATACATCGTTATCTTTTTACTGGTGGTCCCGATGGGAATAATCGGATTCGCCTCGGAGGCTCTTGCTCAAAAGGCCAGAACACAGGCCGTTGTCTATGCCACTCCTTCTCTAAGCCTGACTGCCGATCAGTCGGTGATCAATGCTTGTCAGGGTGAGACTCTGGCGGCTTCTTTGATTCATCTCAAAGCCAAAGCAAGTTCTCCTGGAGGAAATCCCATCCGCTACAGATGGACCTCAAGTGCAGGTCGTATCGACGGCGATGGCCCCGCTGTGACATGGAACCTCTCTGGCGTTCAGCCCGGTTACTACAAAGCGTCCCTGGAAATTAACACCGGCAGCGATGACGAGGCATGCGAGGCCTTTTCGTCAACCACGGTCCTGATTGTGTGCCCGGCGCCGGTCTGCCCAAATGTTCTTATCACCTGTCCGGATAGGGTTGTGGCTAATGAGCCGCTGACATTCAGCGCCACGGCGACGGGCGGCTCCGGAAACGTTACGCCTGTTTACAGATGGACCGTTTCAGGCGGCAGGATTATCCAGGGTGAGGGAACAACTTCTATCAAGGTGGATACCACCGGTCTTGGCGGGCAGACAATCAAGGCCACCTTTTCAGTGGATGGATACCCTCAGGTTTGCTCAGCAAGCTGCGGCGTGCAGACTCAGTTACCGGTCGTGCCATCGCGCAAGTTTGATGAGTTTCCAAGCATTACGCGAAACGATGAGAAAGCACGGCTGGATAACTTCGCCATCGAACTGAAGAACGATCCGACCTCCACAGGTTACGTAATTGTCTATCCTGGGCAGAGTGGTCGCACCGGTGACGTACAGAAACACACATCACGAATCGTAAACTACCTCGTAAACTACAGGGGCATAGACGCCCGGCGAATTGTGACCCTCACTGGAGCAACTCGTGCGGAACTGCTCGTGGAGTTATGGGTCAGTCCTCAGGGCGCGACGCCGCCAAGTCCAGCGAGGTAAACGGAACGTAAAAGTTAAGACGAACAGAGGAGACCTCAAACGATTTAATGGAGACGAGTGATAGTTTGAAGACTGGCCGCCGGCGTTCCTTTCCGATGGCTCTGGAGTCGCAACCGGGCCCCTAAACATCTGGAATCCTTAATAAACTTGCCTCCGATGCTGCTTTCCTTTCCCAGCAAGCATAAAACGCGGTTCGCCCTGGGCTTTACCTGAGATCACTCCCGCCACATATTCGCCAACGGCCGGACCATGTTTGAAACCATGTCCGGAGCCACCACCCACCAACCAAAGATTCTCCCACGCCGGATGCCGATCAATCAGAAAGTCACCGTTCGACGTATTCTCATACTGGCAAACCCGCGCCTCCAGCAGGGGCGCATCAGCAAGCGCAGGAACCCGTTGCGCCAAATGTTCGCGAGCCGCAGCCAATCCTTCTTTCGTAATTACTCGCTCACCAGCATCTGGATCAAACTCAGCTCCGTGCGCATCGATTGCAATCTTTAACCCCCTGCCGCCCACGTCCGGAACGGAATAAACCAGATCAGTGAAGTC
>JBPCIQ010000029.1:0-9455 GCA_051006135.1 Pyrinomonadaceae bacterium
AATCTACTCTTCAAGTCTGAATCTAATAAATCGAAGATAGGTTGTCTATTGATTAGCTCGAAGAGTCTTCTAAGGAGTAATCTCATTGGGTTAGAAGAACCTTATATACGCGTGAAGTAAAATTCGATCTTTCTTCAGGAGTTAGCAACATAATCCGTTCCAGCGATTTTTTTGCCTGTTAGAGATAAAAGGTCGCCACCATTGTCCACGAGTCGGGAAAGGCAATGATAGAAAGTCAAAAGGTCAAGAAGAAGTTTGTTTCTGCTTCGCTTTTTTATTACGTCAAAATGCAGATTAAGACCTTGAAGCAAAATATCTACGGCAGTTTTCAGGTATTGGAGCATCAGATGACCTTTAAACAAAAGAAGCAGGCTAACGCCGGATTTGAGCCGCCGCAGTCAAGGTCAGCCCGCTAACTTCTAATTAGGTTGGATTGCCTCGTGTTGCAGCACGAGAGTTTCTAATGTAACTAGCACGGCCTTGCAACAGTCCTACAGATTTTCCGTCCTACAGTTTTTCAGTCGCTAGCGCCGCGACGATTCCCCGTCGCCCTCAGACCTACTTCCCCTGCTATTGTGTTATTAAAAAGCCCACGCCGCCATTCCCTTCGCCACCGATGCAAGAGTTTGCTCAATAGTGACTACATTCCGGCAGCTGATCTTCAATGACTACATTACGGTTGCGGACCTTCAGGCCGCGGCGGCTTCACCACCACCGCCGGGACGTTCTGCTCCCTCACTAATTGATTGAAGGCGGGCACGTCAGTTTTCAGCACCTGAGAGAGTCTCTGTAGCTGAGCATCAATCTGACTGACCAGATCGTCATAAACAGCATACGACTGGTCCGTCGGCGCTGCGTCGCCACGAGAAACTACCCCACCCAGCGCGGCCAGTCTGTTATTAAGTCTGATTGGATAATTCAGAGGATCCTGGCTGCTCTGGTTCTTCGTCTGGTAGAGCGTCTCCTCAATGCTCGTGAGACTCTTACTAAGATTAGTCGCCGCGTCGTTAATGACTTTGAAGTCAGGCTGGCCACCACCACCGGCGGCCTGCCCGCCTAGGGACCCCGGATCCTTGACGCGCTTGAGTAAGTCGTCCACTTGCTTGCGGACGTCGCGAATCTGAATGATCGCGTTGTGAGTTTCGTTGAGCTTGTCGCGAATCTTCAGCGCGAGTCCAAGCTGTTTGCTGTAATCTGCAGACGCTGCCGGGAGGCGCGGATCCGGCTTCACTGCAAAACTCTCGCTCATGGTCTTGCCGTCTACTGTGAGCTTTACCTGATAAGTACCTGGCACAATTCGTGGCCCACGTGTTTCCCCCGCCCAGAGAATCATGCCGGGAAAACGCACTGCATCCGGATAACGCATGTCCCAAACAAATCGATTTATTCCCACGTCAGTCGTCACGCGCGCCGGCCCACCACCACCGGGAGGTCCGCCTTCCTCAACAGGTTGAGCCTCAGGGGACGGCGAAGCCTGACCTGCGCCCACTGTTCCTGGAGAAGGACTCGCGCCCGGCTTTGATTCTTGCGGCGCCGCCGCAGTGAATTTCCGTATCGATTTTCCATCGACATCGAAAAACTCAAGAACAAGATCACTCGCCGGCTTTGTCTTGAGCGAGTAATAGATCACAACTCCGTTTGGCGGATTCCTACCGACAGTCGCAGTTGCCGGAAGCGGGAAGCCTCCGCCGCCTTGCATGCGATACGCGCCCTCGGGCTTAAAGAGTCGAGTGGCAGATATGGCAGCTTTGACGGTCTCCATCATTTGGTGTAACAGCGGCAGATCGTCAAAGATCCAGAACGAGCGACCCTGCGTCGCCGCTACGAGATCCTGCTCCCTTTTATGGACCGCCAGGTCTGTTATGGGAACCACGGGAAGATTGAACTGCATGGGATGCCATTCGGCGCCGTCGGAGGGTGACATATAAATGCCGGTCTCCGTCCCCGCGTAGAGATAGCCCCGCTTGTTGGGATCCTCGCGAATCACTCGTGTAAACGCGCTTGGGGGAATTCCGTTGGTGATTTTCTTCCAGGTCTTGCCGTAATCATTCGTCTTGTAGAGATACGGTTTGAAGTCGTCCCACTTGTACATAGTGGCCGCAAGGTACGCCGTGGCAGGATCATTTGGCGAGACCTCGATTGAATTGATCTGAATCCACTCCGGCATAAGATCCTTAGGTGGTGTGACATTGTCCCACTTCCTGCCTCCATCTCTGGTAACGTGGACCAAACCGTCGTCCGAGCCTGTCCAAATCAAGCCCTTTTGCACAGGCGACTCCATTGCCGCAAAGATGGTGCCGTAGTATTCAACGCTCGTATTGTCTTTCGTGATTGGACCACCTGAAGGTCCTTGCTTCGACTTGTCGTTGCGCGTGAGGTCGGGGCTGATAATCTCCCAACTCTGGCCTTCATTCGTCGACCTGAAGAGTACGTTGGCGCCGGCGTAAAGCGTGTTCTGATCGTGCGGCGAGAACAGGATGGGAAAGTTCCACTGAAAGCGGTATTTCAATACGTCCGCTCCTGCTCCCATCGGATTGTTCGGGTGGGGAGAGACGTCGCGAAGCTGTCCGGTGTGATGGTCGTAGCGGGTGAGCAGGCCGCCATATGAACCAGCGAACACGATAGACGAATCTTTTGGCGACGGCGCGATCCAGCCGGATTCACCACCGCCGACAGCGTACCAGTGATCACGCGTTATGCCCGCGTCGGTCGTGCGGCTGGCGATGCGCACGGTCGAGTTGTCCTGTTGCGCTCCGTAGATGTTATATGGGAAATCGTTATCAAGCGTGACCCGATAGAACTGCGCCGTTGCCTGATCCTGTTCCGTCCAACTTCTGCCACCATTGAAGGAAACGTTTGCGCCACCATCATTGCCATTAATCATGCGATTCGCGTCGTCTGGCGCGATCCAGAGGTCGTGGTTATCGCCGTGGGGCACCGCGATCGCACTGTATGTCTTGCCGCCGTCGTTTGATTTGTAGAAACCGGTGTTGAGAACATAAACGGTGTCGGCATTCTTCGGATCGGCATAGATGCGCGTGTAGTACCAGGCACGCTGTCGCAGCCGGCGCTCTTCATTCACCTTCGTCCAGGTCTTGCCGGCATTGTCCGAACGAAACACTCCGCCATCTTCCGCTTCGACAATGGCCCAGAGGCGATCAGGGTTAGCTGGAGACACTGTTATGCCGACCTTACCAACCATCGCTTTAGGCAAGCCCTGATTACGTGTGATCTCCGACCAGGTATCTCCGCCATCAGTCGATTTGAAAAGTCCGCCTCCTGGTCCCCCACTCTCCAACGTCCATGGTTTGCGATAGACTTCCCAGAAACCGGCGTAAAGAATGTTTGGGTTTGTGGGATCGAGAATCAGGTCGATTGCTCCCGCCTTATCCCCGCGATGAAGAATCTTCTCCCAACTTTTTCCACCATCCTTAGAGCGAAAGACGCCGCGTTGCTCGTTCGCGCCGAAGATGTGACCCAGCGCAGCAACGTAAACGACATCCGAGTTGCGCGGGTGGACGCGGATGCGAGCGATCTGTCGCGTGTCTTCAAGCCCGATGCGCTTCCAGGTCTTCCCAGCGTCCTTTGACTTATACACACCATCACCATGCGAGACGTTCCCGCGCACCGGTGATTCACCCATGCCAACGTAGATCGTGTTCGGATCCGAATCCGATAGCCCGATCGCTCCCACCGAGCCAGTACCGAACACCGAGCCATCGCTAATCGGCTCCCAATTAATGCCACCGTCAGTTGTTTTCCACACGCCGCCGCCCGTGGCGCCGAAGTAGTAAACAAGTGATTGCGAGGCCACGCCGGCGACAGCCGTCACACGTCCCCCGCGAAACGGGCCGATGGCGCGCCACTGCAACGCCTTGAGTGGATCGGATTCGTTTGCGCTGTGTGACGTCGTTGGTGTTTGCCTTTGCTGCGCCCGAATGAGAGTTGGAGATAAGCCAGTGACGACGAGCAAACAGATCATTATCAAACGATGAAACGTGCGATACGTCTTGAACATTCGGGTAGACTCCTTTAATTTGGCTCCGAAATCGATGACGCAGAAATATTTGAAATCGGTGTGGAATGCTACACCGGGAGTAACCCAAAAGAAATGCGAAAAACTACACACTCCCGGCAGGCCGTGAATGCGGCAATCATCTTTGCCCTCTTGTTTGCACCTGCCGAATCCATCAAGGCTCAAGCGAAGATGGAGAGTGTTTACACCGACGTCTTTTCGTCAAAGTGCAGAACTATCGAGGTGGATAAGGAAACTGGTAGCTCAACGCAGATCTGCCGGGGCATCGCCGGCTATAACCTTCTGGCATTGGAGGACGACGCGCGACAGTCGATTACAGTGGTAACTCCTGATGGCAAACACCATCCATTGGATGTCTGGGAGGTCATCACCTACGCGTTTTCCAGTCTGGGAAGTAAGGCCGAGTGGCGCGTGACAAGGAGTAAAGGAAAAGTCTCGCCAGTTGCGTTGATTGTGCGCGTCAATGTCAGCGAGAGTGAGAATCCCATGCGACTGACTTCGTTCCTGGCGGTGGTGAAAGTAACTCCGGAGAAAATCTGCGTCACGCACAAGATCCCTCCAGGCGCGAAGGCAAATGAGACTGCGCGTCACGCCGCCGACTCTGCACAGACCGCCGCTTGTTTGAAAGAAGTCGCGCCGTAAAGGCGATTGGAGCAGAGATGTTCATTGGCACAGTTCAACAGATTTGGCATCATCCGGTGAAGTCGATGGCCGGTGAGAAGCTCAACGAATGCACCGTTGGCCCATTAGGAATCCCCGGTGATCGCGGTTGGGCACTGCGCGATGAAAAGAGTGGCGAAATAACCAATGGCAAGCGAACCCCGATGCTGATGGAATGCGCAGCACACTATCAAGAGCAGCCCACTCATGGCACGACCGCCAGCGTTAGAATATCTTTCCCGGATGGCACGCAGGTCGGCAGCGGTGACTCAGACGTGAACTCCCGGCTTTCTCAGGTTCTAGGAAAAGACGTTACGCTGTGGCCAGTGCAGCCCGCCGGCAACAAAGCCCATTACAGGCGCAAGGGTCCGGCGGCTTGCACGCTCGGGCGACTGAGTCGCTTCAAAGCCTTTCGGGAAGCGCTACCCAGCCTTATTAGTCTCACAAACCAGGAAGCTGGGGTGCGCGAGATCTTCAGTCGGGAAGCCGGTGAGCCAATTCCCAATTTGGCCGTGTTGCCGCCTGAGGTCCTGGAGTTTACCTCTCCACTCGGCACTTACTTCGACGCTTTTCCGATTAACGTTCTAACCACCGCGTCATTAGAGGCGATGTCGCGTTTCAACTCCACCGCGGTTTGGGATGTGCGGCGCTTTAGGCCGAACTTCTTAATCGAAACATACAAAGAGTTTGAGGGACTAATCGAGGCCGGCTGGAATGGACGGATTTTGCGCGTCGGCTCGGTTGAATTGAAGTGTGAGATCCCGTGCGCCCGCTGCGGCATGACCAGCCACGCGCATTCCGGACTGCCCAAGGACCCAAGCGTGCTGCGGTCGATTGTGAAGGACGCGAACCAGAATCTTGGAGTTTACGCAAGCGTAGCGCAAAGCGGTGGAATTTCTATAGGCGATCCAGTCGAGCTGGTCTGATCGGGCGGCTTCAGTGAGAGCGCCCCCCCGCACCCCAAGACTGTGTGAAAAGTCGAATGATGCCCCTGGCTTGTCCCGGGGAGATTCACATTGGCTGCGACTAAGAGGTGCCCCACGTTTTGATGGCCCCGCCTTGTGCGGTTGAGACGCCACCGCGGTTCTGTAACGTGGTTCTTCAAACGTCTAATCTTGCTGAGTGCCATTCTTAGGTAGGTGGACTTGAACGATCCACCAACGGCAGTTGGTGGATCGAGGTTGACACAGTCTCGGCAGCGGGTGGGCGCCCCGGTGGCTAGAACAACTCTTCCAACGCCTCTTCCGCGGAGCGCACGCCCACGACTCTGACACCCAGCATGCGTTCGAGGCCGATCGCGTTCGATGCAGGTATAACGATTTTCTTGAAGCCAAGAGCCTGCGCCTCACGTGCCCGCACCGCTGCCTGCATCGTGCCGCGCACCTCGCCTGTCAAGCCAACTTCGCCAAACACTGCTGTGTGGGGATCGATGGGAACGTTTTTGAAACTGGATGTTATGGCGGCGATCACACCCAGATCGGCGGCCGGCTCGTCCACCTCTAACCCGCCGGCGATGTTCACAAAAATATCGTCACTAAGCATCTGCAGCCCGACGCGTTTCTCGAGCATTGCAATCAAAAGCGAAACTCGGTTTTGATCCACACCCTGTGTCATCCTGCGGCCCGTGCCATACTTGGATCGTGAGACTAAAGCCTGAACCTCTACCAGCAACGGACGCGTGCCCTCCATGCACGCCGTCACCACAGAACCCGAGACATTCTGCGGGCGCTCCTGCAAAAACATCTGCGACGGATTCGCCACCGGAATCAATCCGGCCCCCGTCATTTCAAAGATGCCTACTTCGTTCGCCGCGCCAAATCGGTTTTTGGTGGCGCGCACGATGCGATGGTTGTGATGTCGTTCGCCCTCAAAATACAGGACCGTATCAACGATGTGTTCCAGGGTTTTGGGGCCGGCGATAGCTCCATCCTTCGTGATGTGCCCAATCAAAAAGACTGGAATTGTGCAATTCTTTGCCAGTAATAAAAACTGGTGGGCCACTTCCCGCACCTGGGAAACTGAGCCGGGCGCCGACTCAATTAGTGCCGAGAAGACCGTCTGAATGGAATCAACAATGATCGCGCCGGGCTTTAAACGTTCCACTTCGTGAAAGATGTTTTCGAGGTTGGTTTCAGGCAGGAGGTAAAGGTTGGTAGCTTCAATCTTCAGCCGCTCGCCACGCAACTTGATTTGACGGTCCGATTCTTCGCCGGAAACGTAAAGTACGACAGTGCCTCCGGCGCTTAACCTGTCTGCCACCTGAAGCAGCAAAGTGCTTTTTCCGATTCCCGGATCGCCGCCAATCAAGACGAGGGTGCCAGGAACGATGCCGCCGCCGAGCACACGATCAAACTCAGTGACTCCGGAAGAAACCCGCACATCGTCTTGCGATTCAATCTCGCCGTAAGCAACCGCCACCATCTCGCGCAGTTTGAATCCGTTTCGCGTTGTTCCTTTCTTTGCCCCTCTGGCCCGTTCTTCGACAAGGGAATTCCATTCACCGCACTCGGGGCATTTCCCCAGCCACTTGCGCGACTGATGACCGCAGTTTTGACAGGCGAAAATGGTTTCCGGTTTCTTCAAGTTGTAATTACAACAGTGCCTTTACATTCTCGGTCGGGCGTCCAAGCACGGCGTGACCGCCACGTTCCACAATCGGGCGCTGGATGAGATCCGGATGCTCAATCATTAGCGAAATGATCGCGTCATCGGTAAATTCCCCTTTGGCTAAGCCGAGCTCACGGTAGATTGGCTCACTGGTGCGCAACAGTTCCCTGGGTGAAATCTTCATCTTGCGAATCAATTCATTAAGCTTCTTTTTGCTCGAAGGCTCGAGGTAATAATTAACCCGCTCGAAATCGACGCCGCTTTCGCGAAGTAACCGATCCATCTCCCGACACTTTGTGCAGGTTGGTTTTTCGTAAACAGTAAGGTGTCTTTCATAATTCATTTTGTACTTAGTGATTTGTACTTTGAACTTGGAGAACGTCTTTTTCTTACGGAAATATCCCCCGCACCCGCGTCGCTTCCGCCACGCGATCGACGGCGAGAATGTACGCCCCCGTTCTCATGTCTGTTTCGTAACGATCGGCCGTTTCGTGTACCGCCTTGAACGCCGTCCGCATCGACTGCTCAAGCGTTTCATTGATCTGTTTTTCAGACCAGAAAAAGGAATACTGATCCTGCACCCATTCATAGTAGCTGACAGTAACGCCACCGGCATTGGCGAGGATATCAGGAATGACGAAGACTCCTTCTTCCGCCAGGATCCGATCAGACCCCGGAGTTGTTGGCCCGTTTGCCAACTCAGCGATGATCCTGGCTTTCACTTGCCTCACGTTGGCGAGCGTGATGGCATTCTCGAGAGCAGACGGCAATAGAATGTCGCAATCGACGGTGAGCACATCATCGCAGGCTATCTCTTTCACGCCGGAAAGGCCGGTTAAAGATTTTGTTTTTGCCTTATGTCGCAACGCCTCTTGAATATCAATCCCGTTTTCGGCGTAAAGGCCGGCCTTTGAATCACAAATTGCCACCACTCGCGCCCCGTCCTCTGCCACCAGGCGCGCGATGTTTGCGCCGGCGTTGCCAAAACCGTGGACAGCCACTCGCGCTCCCTTCAGACTCATGCCTTTCACGCTGCACGCCTCGCGCAATGCATAAAGACAACCTCGCGCAGTGGCTTCGCGTCGACCCAACGAGCCTCCCAAAGAGATGGGTTTGCCGGTGACCACGCCCAACTCGGTATGTCCACGCACCATTGAGATCGTGTCCATAATCCAGGCCATGGTCTGTTCGTCGGTATAAACGTCGGGAGCGGGGATGTCGCGGTCGGGTCCAATAATCGGTGCGATCTCGAAAGCATAACGGCGGGTCAGACGCTCGAGCTCATCTTTCGACATTCGCTTTGGATCACAAATAACACCGCCTTTGCCGCCACCGTAGGGAATGCCGACCGTAGCGCATTTCCATGTCATCCAGGTAGCCAGAGCCTTCACTTCGTCCAGCGATACGTTGGGGTGATAGCGTATGCCGCCCTTAGCCGGACCGCGCGCTATGTTGTGCTGGACGCGATACCCTTCGAAGACCTGCACATCACCACCGTCCATTTTTACCGGAATGGAAACAATTAGCTGCCGCTTCGGTGTCTCAAGCACGTGCCGCATGGAAAGACTCAGATCAAGGTAATCAGCGGCACGATTGAACTGCTGCTTGGCAATCTCAAACGGATTTAGCTCTTCCTGAAACGACTTCCTGACCTCCAGCGTCACCATGCGGTTTCTCCTGAAATGAGTGATAGAAGAGCGGTTGCAATCCTAAGATGTCGAAAGTCCAATGTCCAACATTAAGAGTTCAATGTCCAAGGTCCTGTCCAAAGTCCAATGGCCCAGCGCGAGCTCGAAACAGAGCTGGATCGCTTGCGGGCGTATCCGGGTGCCGGAAGACTCGCAGTGGCATGAAGTCAGTACCGTAACGCGGTAGCGTCGGTTGAACGCTGCACATTCGATTGACACTGCGACTCGCCATCGCATCGTTGACCCGACGCTACCGCGTTACGGTACTGACCTCATGCCACTGCGAGTCGTGATGCGCAAGGTTGACGCTTTTTCTGTCTCATTTTCAGCAGGCTTCGCTGAAACATTTTGGCTGACGAGAATAGACCTTTGGACTTTGGACTTTGGACTTTGGACTTTGGACTTTGGACTTTGGACTTTGGACTTTGGACTTTGGACTTTGGACTTTGGACTTTGGACTTTGG
>JBPCIQ010000030.1:0-23551 GCA_051006135.1 Pyrinomonadaceae bacterium
GAGTGACACCGCCCCGTTAGCTGGGGCCCATGTTTGGGTGGAGAACATTGCTTCAGGTCGCGTGGTAGCCAGCACCACTACTTCATCCAGCGGCAACTACCAGATTGAAGGTCTTGCTACAGGTCAGTATCGCGTTTTAACCGAATACTCTATCCGGCCTGGGGGCCCGGCGATTTCCTCGACTGGCGGAACCGATAGTTTACTAAAGCAGCAAAGTGGTTTCCGAAGCGCGGAGATTGCCAGTCAGTTGCAAGTGAATGCTAATGCAGCCACCGCTCACTCTTTCGCAATTCCTGCACAAGCTGCTTCTTCCTTTTTGAAACCGCGCCTGCTGGGAGCAAACGGTGAGTTGTCCTACACGCCTGTGCCGGCCGAAGCGGGTAACAGTCTTACGGTTTACCTCGCCGGCGAAGGGGTTGACCAGGTGCCGGCGAGTGGCATATCTGTAACCTCGCCTTTCATAGTGGTTGATCCCGAGAGTCTCTCGCTCGAGCAATTCGGTACCGCGTTTCCGGTGATTTCGTTTAAGGTGAGCATTGCTGGACATGCTCCATTTGGCGATTACAGCTTACGGCTTCAGTTAAACTCGGGCGAGGTTGCATATGTGCCCGGGGGCATAACAGTAGATCCAGGCGTGAATTCTGCTTTCGCAAACCCCACAGACGATCCGCGATTCTTCATTAACCAGCATTACCGCGACCTGCTTGGTCGTGAACCGGATGAAGAGGGACTGCAATATTGGGTGGGTCGGTTGGAGCAATGCCAGTCAGATGTGGAATGTCTTCGCGTTCGCCGCACTGAGGTTTCTGCGGCCTTCTTTATGGAGCCGGAATCTCAAGAGCCAGGCTCTTTCATTTATCGCTTGTATCAGGCTGCTCTGGGACGCCAACCAACTTTCGCGGAGTTTATGCGCGATCGAAATCAACTGGTCAACAAGAAGGTTGATAATGAATCCAGAAAAAGAACCCTTGCGTCGACACTTATGAGGCGTCCAGAGTTTCTTCAAAAGTACCCAAACACATTCAAGTCGCAGCAGTTTGTCGATGCCTTGCTGTCGGCCATCTCGCATGACTTCGCAGTTGATCTTTCTTCTGAACGCAATAATCTAGTTGCATTGGACGATGGGACCATCGCTGGTCGAGCGGCGATAATCAACAGCATTGCCGCCAATCCGTCATTCGTCAAAACACAAGCCACTCGAGCCTTCGTCTTAATGTATTATTTTGGTTATCTGCGCCGGGAACCAGACGAGGGAGCCTTCAACTTTTGGTTGAATATCCTCAACGCCGAAGTCGCCGCCCAAACAGCCGCCTACCCAGCTTTGGTTTGTGCCTTTATTAATTCTGCTGAGTATCAATCGCGCTTTGGAATGCTCACTACCCACACAGACAAAGAATGCAAGAGTGGCTTAGGTGGCTAGAGCCAGGTTCTGTACGGTAATAGCACCTAACTGCGAGGAGCCACGTCGAAGGGTAGTATCAGCGGCTGAGATCCATGCTCTTCAAACCAGCAGATATTCTGGTTCACGAGATCGATTTTAAGCGTGTACTGCCCCAGGGCTTCCGGCGCTTTAATGTTCACTGATAACAGAACTCTCTCACCGGGAGCGAGAGCGTGCTGAAGCGGCGGAACTCCGTGAGACTCAGCGATCGTTTCCCCAGAAGAGTTTAAGATCTTTAGGCCTACCTTAACTCTACCCGTCAATGGCGCCCGGCTTACAAGCCAAAGGGTGTCTCCGGCATTTTTCACTTCGATACACGTTTCAATTCTCGACCCCGCGACTACATTTCTAGCCCAGTTATCACGCAACGACAGGTCTGCTCGCAGTCGGCCCGGATTGCGCGTATCCGGAAGTGTTGCCGGTTCACCGGATTCAGCAATCTTACGGCAAAGTAGATAACTGACAGCGGCAGGTTCCATGAACTGAACTGTGTTGCCGACTACGCTCTCACGGTCGACTAACCCCCTGAAAGCGACGTAATCACCCACAATCGCAAAGCCATGCAACTGCAGTAGCTCGCGCAGATATTCACCTTCAAATGGCGACTCAAGAGTCTCGTACTGCCGCATAACGCTGCGCAGTTCTGCCGCCATCTCAGATCCTTCCGGAGGCTTCTCACCTTCCATAACGAACAGCTGTCCGCCGGGATCCATCATTGTACTTATGTTCGCCAACACAGCATTCTCATCTTCGAAGTGATGAAGAGCGTCGTAGCATAGAATTGCATCGAAGCGCTGACTGAGCGGCGCGGTTTCAATATTGTGAACCAGGAAGCGGCATCTCAATTCCGTCTCATGATCCGCGCCGTAAGATACCTTGTTGACGCGTTCACGAGCGATCGCAATCATGTCAGGACTGAGATCGATACCCATCATCTCGTAACCCAGGCGGGCGAAATATTCGCAAAGCCAGCCCGACCCGCAGCCGACATCGAGGATGCGTGCGCCTGAAGGCAGTGCCAGCGCATACGCCATATTTGCGAAATCGGTAAAGTGCCTTTGCGTGTCTTCATCCAGCCCGTCACCTGACCAGCGCGAGATCTTGTTCGCAAGGTTGTAGAAAGGCTTCGTGAGCAGGTGATGACGATCGCTCGGAGCCAGCCTGGCGGGATACTCAATGGCGCCGCGCTTATAATCGATACCCCCAACTTTGCTTAGGCGGCTATTAGAGTCTTTAAGCTTGCCTCCATGGAGCTCATCGTCTGGTAGCGGTTTGTTCATGCCTCACCTTGTGTTACTAATCAGTTAACGTTAAAACTTGGGCGATCTTTTGATCGCGAGACAGTGTAATTTATGGCGTTGGCGGGAGCAAAAACTCTGCGAAGTGACTCGGAAATAGAGGGATGACAGAAAGCGAACAGTTAATCGATGTCGAGCGACTATTAAAGGAATCGTCGCTGGACGATCTAAATAGAGCCGCCGAGGATTACTTCGCACGGCTTACCAGCTGGAACTATCACCTTGCGAAACCCTTTGGTTCAGTTGACGAAACACCTCAATTGCTGATCAATTTCGCTGTCATACTGCAAGGACTTAGGATCTGTCCGGGAATGACAATTCTTGAGTTTGGGGCTGGGACTTGCTGGGCGTCACGGTTTCTGAGTCAGTTGGGATGTCACGTTATCGCGGCCGACATCTCCGCTACTGCATTGCGGATCGGTCAGGAACTATATGCCCGTCAACCCTTGATTGGGAATCAGCCTGAGCCACGCTTCCTATTGTTTGACGGCAATCGTCTTGATGTTCCGTCCGAAAGCGTCGACCGGATCATCTGCCTGGACGCGTTTCACCATGTACCGAATCCGGCGGAGACGCTTCGAGAGTTGGCCCGCGTGCTAAAGAATGGAGGGATCGCCGGCTTTGCGGAGCCTGGGCCGAACCATTCCCGCTCGGCGCAATCGCAATACGAGATGAGAGTTTACGGAGTACTCGAAAACAATATTGACGTGCGGAAAATTTGGGGCTACGCGGAGCTGGCTGGCTTTAGTGAGATGAAACTGGCTGTATTCAATATTCCACCGATGCATCTCACAATTCAAGAGTTTGAGAATTTTCTCTCGGGCGGAAAGACAGTTAACCGTTGGATGGAAACCACGCGGGGTTTCATGGAAAGCGAGCGAAACTTTTTTCTCTACAAAGGAGCACCCGAGGCGCTGGACAGCCGTTTTAGAACCGGCCTGCTAGCTAAAATCACGATTGACCCCAACCCTTTCACCGGCAAAGCAGGCGAGACCATAAAACTGCAAGCTTTAGTGACGAACACGAGCGAATCGGTTTGGCTTCCGCGCGGTGCGGGATTTGGAGCCGTTCTGCTTGGGTGCCATGTCTATTACGCGAACAACGTAATGTATCGCCACAGCTATCACTGGGAAGCGTTGACGCCCGACGAAGGCCGCCCAATCCTACCAAAGGAGTCGGTGGCGCTCGACGTTAACATTCCAGCGCTCGACAAAGGAAACTACATACTGGAATTTGACATGATCAGCAATGACGTTTGTTGGTTTGCGCTAAATGGCTCGCAGCAGGTGCGGGTTGCAGTACAGATTGTTTCGTAGTTCCGTAAGACTCCAAGGAGGCGCGCCCCGTTACAAAGTTATGACCGCGTCAAGCGGAGTCTTTTTTGAGGTATTGTGTGGCGCCGGGAAGTTTTCTCAAGACGTTCTCTCGAATCATTGAGAGACCTGATAACGCCGACATAGTCTGACGAGCTATTCAGCGTAGTAAGCCAGTAGTAGTATCCTGCTGGGTCCGGGTTGCGTACCAGATATAGAAAGTAATTCAATACGACGAATGTGGCATTAAACTCGTAGGTTGGAACTGCGGGATCCTCGACTATGGCTCTAACTATTGCCTGACGCGTTGTTCTAAGACTCTTTAACTCCTCCAGGAGTCGTTCGCGTTCTGCCCCGCGCTCATGCCATCCGGCGTTCGCAAAGAGCTCGTTCAGAAATTGCTCATCACTCTTCTTACTATAACGATTACGGAAGTCTTTTCGCTGCAGCCAATCCTCGGCAAATTCGCGTTTCTTATCCTCGGAGGCACTTAATGTCGTACCAGGATCGGGTTTGGCCCCAAACTTCGCCAGGTCCTTTTTGAACTCCGAAAACTGTGGCACTCGGCCGTAGGCAACTTTGTAAAAACGAATTATGAAAATTGCAGTTTGCGTCAGGTCGTCAGGAGTATACGACTTCGCGCTCGACGGCAATCTTGCGAGTGCTGGAGGCTCTCCGTCCCCTCGTTTGTGTGGCTCCGTATTGGTGACCACATAAAGGTCGTCCCTTCCAACGCCAGCAGCATGCGATCCCGCGTCAAAACTCTTGATGAATCTGAGCCGTCCGCTGGCAGTTCCTCGAGCAAGAAAATCCTCGATCGCGACGCGTCCTTTTTCGGGGAAAAAGTCGTTGTAGATTGCCAGGTAGGAAGCCGGAATTTCCTCGAGTAAATCCAGAAAACTGTCCGGTATCGGTTGGCGTTGGCTCAGATCCTCAATCTCACGCTCGATTGGAGGGATGAAACTATAGTTTGCCGTGATCAGCGGTTTTCGGTGGTCAGCTGCGCGCAACATGTAGAGAAATGCTTGCGAGGTGGGAAGCCCGACAATACCTCCAGACATCTGCTGCTCTTTCAGGTACTGCGTTAATGCGTCAGGATCAGCTTCACCTCTTATCAGTGGTAACGGTGCAACGCGAAACTCAAAAAGGATGGCCAGAATTATCAAGCAGTAGATCGTAACCACCACGCCACGCGAGCTGCCCGCGGGGAAACCCCACTTCGACGGAACACTAGACCAGCGTCGCTGAAGCACTCCTGCTACTCGGCAGGCTCCCAGGCCTGCAAGCAGGGCTAGGCCGAAGTAACAAATCATCGCCCAACGCGCGGCTACTCTCATTCCCTGAAAAAACGGGATTAGTTCATAGAGTGCTCGATGGAAGAAGAAGTGAAGCCCGAAAGATCCCATGAACCCCATCGTTCCCCAGAGAAGCCCATGAGCAACAAGCTCAGAACGTTGTGGTGACGCGATTGTTTCTCTGAGATTCAGTTCTACTCGCATAACGTTTCGGATGAAATGGGGGTAAGCAATCCAGCAACGGACGAGTAAGGCGCTAAGCAGAATGAAAAGGGCGCGCGCAGGACTGGACGCTGTTAGCAGTAAGCGATTGAACAAGCGTAAGCGAAATTCACCGTAGCCGATCGCAAGTAGGGCAAGAATTCCGCAGCAGATAATTGTCAGGTCCAGACAAATGAGCGCGAGGCCTCGGACTCCTGGTCGATCCCCGCTTTCACCTTTGTGAAACGGCTTACTTGATGGCAACAAGAAAGCTGCCAGTGCAAGTAGCGGTGCCAGCAGACCTGGAAAAAGAACCATTTCGGTGAAAGCTGCGTCCTTACCCAGACCATTCCACAACTTGTTCCTGGGCTCCGCGGCGAGCCAGTTGATCGGTCTTGCCGAATAGTGGCTGACCTCTTCAGGTGTCCGGAGGAAGTTGTGGAGTTTGGCAACCCGCAAAAAGGGCAACAGAAACGGAAGCAAGAGCAGCGAAGCAAGGCACAGTGTTGCGCCTGCTCGTAGCCAGAAGCGACGGTCGCCCCAGGCGTGGTTGCGCTCGAGCAGCAGGAAGCCGGAAAGAAGTAGTGGCAATGCCGTCAGAATCAACCACGAGGTGCAGGTCAATCCGTTCAGCAGAAAAGCAACTCCCAACCAGGCGGCTCGCTTCCAGGTTCGCTTTCTGGCAAAGAGCACAAGGGCTTCAAAGACCAAAGGAATCCAACCACTGGATATTATCGACATGTGCGCGAGATGATGGAAACGATAGGGAATAAAAGCGAGAATGATCCCGGCAACCCAGGCCACAGGGCTTGAGCCTGACAGAGTGCGGGCAAGGCGAAATGTGCAGTAGCCTGTAAACGGAAAGCTTAGGAACGCCGCAAGACTGTAGATTGTAAGGGGCCGAAAACCCAATGCGAATAGCGGAAAGAAAAGCAGGCTGGTGCCGTACGAGTACTCGCCGAAAGCCAAGGTGTAGCGGTAGGGGTAAAAGATAGTTGCGTGGAATAAGTTCAGCGGATCATGGATCGTTTGGTAGTAATTCCACCACATGAGGTAGGAGATAGTATAAGGGTCGCCTGTATCTGGGATGGCGTCTCTGAGGTGCAGAATCCAGGGCCAGGTCATGATCGCCGTTAAGGCAACAAATCCTGTTATTATCCACAACTCGCGAAAAACTGGTCGTTGAACGTAGGAGGGGAGCTTCATTTGCAGATACGACGCCCTTCAAGATCAAATGTAAACTAAGCTTCGCCAGTTGCGCCGCCAAGGATAGAGAAATATCGGCGAACCAGCAAGACAGTTCTGATTAGGATCTTTTGTCTATAATCAGCGGCTTAAAGTTTGGAATCCCGGCTATCGAGTTGATGCTGATGCTCGACTAACCGAATACTTTGATGCGTTCCTCAAAGGCGCGAAGCCGAGCCGGAGTTATGCGGAAGCTGCGGTCGGATATATGCAAAACCAGCGTACGTGAGGGTTATCGTGGAAGTGTCTTAGCAGCGTGACGTGCTGCGTCAATCCTTAATGAACAAGAAGAGGTGGACTCAACAGTTGATCAGTTCATGGCCGTCTGTCTGGCCCGGGGCACTAATCTTCTGTCTGACCCTGACCATCTTTACGTCATCGAAAGTTCGCCAAATAACCGACTCCAACTACTCCATGGTGGCAAGCCAAGGCCTGCTCGAGCACGGTACGTTCTCGCTTGAACATTACAAACTCCCGGCAGAGGCGCCGTTGAACCGTGGGTACTACATCAGCGACGGCCTGCAATATCAGTTGGAACTCGTGAATGGCCACATCCTTTACCATCTCCCGCCGGGCAGTTCCGTGCTCTCAGTTCCTTTCGTGACGTTGATGAAGGCCTTTGGCATTTCGCCGACGAATCCTGATGGTACTTACAATCCGCCAGGAGAGGCGAAAATCCAATACACGCTCGCCGCCATATTGATGGCCGCCCTGGCTGCGCTCTTCTATTACACGGCGCGGCTTGTGCTCCCACGCTATTGGAGCGCCCTCGTGGCTTTGGGTGGCGCGCTCGGCACTCAGGTTTTGAGCACCGCCTCGAGGGCAATGTGGTCTGACACTTGGGGAATCGTGTTGTTAGGAATAGTAGTGTGGCTGCTATTTGCGCGAGAGATGGGCCGACGACGCCTCAATCCCATTGTGCTGGCGAGCCTGCTGGCTTGGCTTTATTTCATTCGGCCCACTTACGCAGTGCACATCCTTGCCGTCACCGTGTATGTCTTTATTTTTTACCGTCACCACTTTATTAAATGCGCAGTTACAGGGGCCAGCTGGTTCATAACTTTTGTTGCGTTCTCCCTGCACTATCACGGCCGGCTGTTGCCTAGCTACTATCAGGCCAACCGAATAAATTTTGGATTTTTCTGGACCGCCCTTGCGGGCAACCTCATAAGCCCTGCCCGCGGGTTGCTGGTGTACGTTCCCGTTCTCTTTTTCGTGGCCTACTTATTGGCACGCTATTGGCAGGATGTGATTTCGCGGCGCCTTGTTCTGCTCTCGCTAGCGGTGACAGTCATTCACCTGATCGCGATTTCGGGATTCTCGCACTGGTGGGGCGGGCACAGTTTCGGCGCTCGCTTTTCCACTGGATTGGTTCCCTGGTTCGTGTTGCTCAGCATCCTCGGGTTGAGAGCCATGTTGACCTGGCGGGAACGTGAGCGAAAATCCACATGGAGCATCGCCTGGAAGGGGCAGTTGATCGCCGGGGGCGCGCTCCTGCTAGTCAGCGTTTTCATCAACGCGCGGGGGGCGATGTCACATCAGACATGGCTTTGGAACACACGACCTAAGGAAATCGACAGATATCCCGAGCGGTTATGGGACTGGCGGGAACCGCAATTTCTGGCTGGTTGGGTACCCAGGCCGCTGTCGCATGCCTACCCACTGACATGGGAGCGCATTGATTTCGCGAAGCCGGAAGTGGAGAACTTTATTTGGTACGGCTGGAGCGGGCCCGACGAGCAATCCACCTGGACTGACGGAAATCGAGCTACATTCGTTTTCAGCCTCGACCCGGTGACGGACCTCACTCTGCAATTCAAACTCGGCCCGTTCCTGGTTCCGGGCAAACACGACGAACAAAGAGTGTTGGTAAGTGCAAACGGCCGGCAGATCGATGCCTTAACGCTCAGGGAAAATGTCGCGAAGGTCTACCAAATTGTCTTGCCAAAAGCAGCATTGCGACAAACTAACGTTCTCGAATTCTCACTACCGGATGCGGTCTCGCCATCATCGTTAGGTGTAAACGAGGACGTACGCAAGCTGGGAATTGCCGTTTACTGGATGAAGTTTCAACCCACGGCAAGTCCTGGAACCTGACGGGAAAAGTAAAGCCCATTCAACGTCCACGTCAGTTTTTTATAAGGAGTGTGAGCTATTATGCGACGGCCTCGAGGATCCTCGGAATTGTTTTCCGAGCAACGCGGTCCTTCGCCCGCCTTCTCATTGAGTCTTACAGATCGGATCTTTGCGCCAATAAGCGGATAGTCCAACCATCACAACCAGCAGCGTGGCTGAAGCAGCGCTGATCAACTGGCCGGCATATTCCGGCAAGGTCTGGTTGAGAAGCAGCATTACTCGATGGCTACCTCCGGGCACAGACACGCGCACCAGTCCGCCGGGTTTCGACGGTTCCACCTTCAAGCTGCACGGTTCATCCGTGGTGTAGGCGCTCCAGCCAGGGAAGTAAAATTGAGAAACCTGCAGAACCGCGCCGGTTGGGGTGTCGACCTGGAAGGCAATCTCTCTCGGCTTCCAACTCTTTACGTCTACATTTCCAGTTCCTTCGACTATCTTCACTTTACTCAAGCCGTCGGCAGATTCGCCGATTCTTCCCAGCAGAGACTCGAGCCCCGGCTCTTGTAGGGAGACCACCCACCTTGGCCGAAATTCGTTGGCGTCACTGTTCACGAGTTCTTGCCTCCGGGTGGGCTTGAGTACCGTCGCGGGAGAAAAATCACTGGTACCATAACCGCTTCGCGCCCATAACACTGCATAGCCAAGCCAGCCAATTATCATCAACAATGCCAGCCAACTTATCAGGCCGGCCGACAGAGAGTTTTCCTTTGCCGATGACATTCCCAGTGCGAGAAGCGCCGTGGCAGCCACGCACAGAACCGTACTGAACCGGAAGGGGAATTGAATCATCTGCAGCGGAGTAATGAGCTGCCAGACAAAACTGCTTAGGGGGACCATTATGAAAACGCTCAGCAGGAGAACCACCATCCAAAATGCGGCTCGTTTCCGCGCAGTACTGTCCGTGGCTCTTCTGGCCAGGAGATAGGCAAAGGAGCCAAGTATCGCAACCTGAGTAACGGCGGCTGCAATTGTATTTGGGCCGGGTTTATTCGAGTCTGGCTTCAAAGGTAGAAACCAATGCCCATAGTAATAGAAGCCCGCCGTAAGATCTTCCATGAAAACATATTTCTGCATTGCCAGGGCAGGCAGAAGATAGATCGCCGATAACCCGATGCTGAGCGACATCGCACCGAGCATTATCGCCGCCATTCTTAATCTGTTCCTGCCAGCCAAATAGCACCCATAACAGAGTGGAACTAAGGAGAACATCAGAGTAGTTGGGAGCTGGGTCATAATCAAAAGTGCATAGCTGACCACCAGGCCAAGCACTGCAGGTTTACTGCCTCGAGAAATCGCTTCGGTGAAGAGCAGGATTAGCGGCATCCATACGAAGGTCCATATCTCGCCAAACGCGCCGCGGTCATAGATGTCAGTGGCAAGGTGGTATGGCATCGCCATATAAATGAGCGCTGCGACAAAGGCCGCTTTTTGCGTGGCAATCTTTATCAACCAGAGATAGGCGCAAACACCGGAAGCCGCCAGCGCTATGGAGGTAGAAACTCCAAGCTGATGCCATCCCAATGTGTCTTGGGCAAAGAAGGGTTTGAATAAGGCCGTCAGGTAATAGGGAACAGGCGCGTAATAGAAAAAAGTTGGGGCTCCCAATCCACCATTCATGCCTATTAGCCAGCGCGGATAGAATTCACCAGCCCAAAGTTGGCTCGAGAAATGGCTATACCAAATTACGTGGTGTATGTCGCTGCTATAAAAAGGAAATCCATAGACAATCAGCGGTAACGTCAGCACTAATCCAACGCTGATGATAAAACCCATGTATTTCACGTTTCGATCAATGAGCCGGATTGTCGTTCTCCTCGTTTATTAGGCTACTGCGATGTCGAGATTCTAAGTTTGTTGTCACTCAACGGTTACTTTCAGGATCAGTGCTTTCGATCCTTTTTGGCTGAACCAGAGTACCGTCTCTTGTACCAGATCAATCTCCAGGGTATATGCTCCGGGAATTTTTGGCGGTACTACACGAATAAGAAATTCTGCTTGCTCGCGAGGCTGGAGGTCATAGGGAAGACTCTGTCTCTCATCCTCATGCACCAGGGTTGTACCAGAGGCGTCAAGCCAGTGAGCGGCCAGTCTTATGTAGTACTTGTAATCGCTTTGTCTTGCACCACTTAGTCCTATCGCAGGCCAAACCATATCGCTATTATTACGCACCAGCACAGGGACAAATTCCTTTTGCCCTGCTTTCATCGGCGGCAGTCCATATGGTAAGGAAATGTCGGCGTTGAATGCCTTGTCCGGCAGTGGCGAACTGATGGAGGTGAGAGCAAGTGGCGGGTCACTTGTAGTACAGTCTGTCCGAGAATTGTACGCACAACCAGGATGTGTAAGAACAAGAAAAGCAAGCGCCAGGACTCGGTAGATGACGCCATCCATGAACAACCTGACGACAGCGAGTTGCGAGCATGACCTCGCTAATGCTGTTGCTCTCATTTTTAAGTAAAGCGATTCGACGGCCCTCATTCGACTCCCTGCCGTGTCAGTATCAAGCTTCAACCAATAAAGAGCCAGGTGATTTTGGATGAATAATGCGACGTGGCGGGAATGGTGGCGAGCGCATAGTCAGGACGCTTGGCCAGTTCTCGTTATCCTCATTTTCTTCCTGACCTTCTTTCATCCCGTATTCTTCGGCGGGAAACTTTTCGTTATTAACGACGCTTTCTTGGAGTATCACCCACTTCGAGTGGCGGTTTTTGGAGAGCTTCGTCATGGGAGGCTGCCGTTTTGGACGCCGTTGATCATGTCTGGCTACCCACTGCTCTCGATGTCTCACATCGGTGTAGCCTACCCTCTCACATGGGGTTACCTCGGCCTGCCAGGGTACCTGGCGGAGCAGGGTTTTATTATTGCTCCGTACCTGCTGACGCCGCTGTTTATTTATGCCTACGTGCGCGAAATAAAGCTCAGCCGGCTTGCTGGATTACTGGCCGGGCTAACTTTTGGTTATGGCGGTTTGATGGTCAGCGCAGTTGCCAACAACGGATTGCTCCCCAATGCCGTGATGTGGCTTCCCTTAATGCTAATCGCGATCGACCGAGCACGAACCCGGCCCTTCGTCCGCTGTTTGCTGGGAGCAACTGCAGCCTATGCGATGTCTGTGCTAACTGGTGTCGCCCAGGGATTTTTATACTCAGGAGTACTGGGCTTGAGTTACGGAGCCTTCCTCGTCTTCGCGACGGACTCATTTGGTATCAAAGCTGGGAAGACTCGTCGATGGAGCGAGTGGCGGCGCTGGCAGCCTCTGCTGGTCGCGGCGGGAGCTGTGCTGCTTTCTGCGGGGGTGGCGGCCTTTCAGATCCTTGAGACAATGCGCGCGGCGCGGCGCAGTATTCGCAGTGTTTTGAGTTATGAACTCTTCATCGAAGGTGCGTATACGCTAACGCAGTGGTTCAAAGCATTTCTTTTTCCGATTCATTACATCAACAACGCGACACCTTGCGTGCCTCTGATAGCGATCATGCTAGCCGTGTTTGCTGTAATTGCGGCGACAAGAGACAGCCGTAGGGACGTCAGAATCTTTTTCTGGCTCGCGGTGGCCATCGCCTCCTGGGTTTTGATGCTGGGGCCCAATACGCCGATCTACCAGGGTCTCCATTACATTCCGTTTGTTAACAGGTTTCGAGCTCCGGCGCGTCATGCATTTGAGTGGACGTTTGCAGTGGCCGTGCTCTCGGCTTACGGATGGAATGCCGCAGGGGCGTTTCTATCGCACGCTCGAGATGTGTTGAATCAATCTGAAGCGAAAAAGAAGTTTTACTGTCTTGCCATGATGCTTGCGGCGTTGGCGGTCACCATTCTCTGGCGCGCGGACTTTGCTAAGGTGCCGCCGCTATGGGACGAATCGAACCACTATCCAAATTACCCGGAGCTACGTTACCTGAGCTGGAAAATCCTTTTCGCGCTATTGTCGCTCTCTGTAGTCTGGTGGGGCTGGAAGATTGCTTCGCAAAAGTGGCGTGTGGCTCTGCAGACAGGAATTATCGGGCTCGCATGTTTCGCTGAACCTTCAATCATGGCGTCGCGCTGGTGGTGGCCGGCGCTCAAAACTCCGGATCGCTTTACCACTCCATCACCGACAACGCAGTTCTTACAAAATTATCCTGCCGAGCAGAATCGCATTTACACTCGCGCGGCTTTGTGGACGGAGGAGTATCAACGGCAGCCGCGACTTGATGCCGGCAACCTGACGATGCTTTATGGCTTGCGGAATGCCGGAGGTTACGAACCGCTGATCCTGGAAAGGTACAGCCGGGCGCTCGGCAACGTGTGGATGGATTCGTCGAGTCCACTGCTGGGTTTCAGGGCGAACACTGCGTTGTTCGAGCCACGCTCGCATGTCCTAGACATACTCAATACGACGTTTGTCGTCGGCTATGACGACCTCTCACTGGAACCGACACCGCCATTCGAAAGAGATGGCATTCGCTTCGGCGCTGTCGACGTTTGGTTGGAACTTAAACCTGGCGAAACCAAAGAGCTGAAAGGCGTAGCACGAGACAGTGACACAGTAGCTCTCGTGACAACCCTGGCGAACTCAATCGTAACACCCGACGGAGCGATTGTGGCTAGACTTCGTGTGTTCACATCGGGGGGTCGCTTCATTGAGCGCGAGATACGCGCCGGTCGTGACACGGCGGAATGGGCATACGAACGCTCCGACGTGCGGCCTATCATTCGTCACAAACTTGCTCCCGTCTTCGATAGTCTTCCCGGCGATGAGAGCAACAGCTTTGTTCACCATCGCTATTGGACACGGATTCCTCTAGGCGAGAGCGTACCAGTTGAACGAATCGAGATCACAAACGTTTCGGCAGACGCTTCCTTAGCAATCTGGAAGGTGACGCTTCACGATTCGTTGACCGGATTCTCCATCCCGTTACCGCATTATGATATGACCAGATGGGAATCCGTTTACGCCCGCGATGGTGTTGAGATTATTAGAAATCAGCGAGCGTTGCCGCGAGTATGGCTGGTGGCGGACGTTGAGGCAGTTGACGGCGAGGAAGCATTGCGGCGCATTAGCGGAGAAAGCGAACACCCATTCGATCCAAAACGAACTGCACTGCTGGAAGTGGCGCCAAATGAGTTGCCGCGTCTGCCTGGCGGGCCGATCTCGCCCGATTCAAGCGCGCGATTACTTGAAGAGGAGCCCAATCGGCTGCTCATCCAGACACGTTCTCCTACGTCAGCAGTTTTGGTCATCAGCGAAGTGATTTATCCGGGCTGGGTGGCCACTGTTGATGGGCAGGCGACGCAGATTCATACCACCAATTTCATTCTCCGTGGTGTAGCAGTACCCGCCGGCGAGCATCGTGTAGAACTCCGCTACACCGCACCGACAGCTCGCAACGGAGCCTTCATATCACTGCTGACTCTAATCGTAATCGGAGGTTTGGCTGTTAGGTTCGCACGAAGACACCCGCGAGCCCCGAACCACATAGATGAATAAAGCCGCTTCATGCTGGCGTAAGCAATTTGAGCCACGCGTGACTGGCATCGAGGTGGAATCGATCAAGCTTGACCCTTCGATTGTTGGCCCCCGAATGCCGATTGCGGATCTTCCTGCCGGCTAAAAATCTCGGCCAGATCATCGAGCCACGCATCTACCAGACCCAGCTCCTCTCTGCCTACAAGATTCAAGCTCACAAGCTTTTCATAACAAAGGCGCAGGTTCTGGCCTAAATGTTCGACGCCAGGTTTGATTACAAGCTGGCTCAGGGCGTCGCAAAGCGCGCTGTTGTTCAGATAACCGGGAACTTCGTCCCGAAAGTCGCGCATCAAGTTGTGCTCGTTGCGCTCCTGCCACACGGTCGGCTCGTGAAAAAGGACTGCCCACTCGTTGGCCCAGGCTATACGCTGCGCGATGAAGCTGCGCCAGATATCAGTCATGCGAAAGGAACAGTAAGCGGGAAGATAGAGCAGGGTAAATGCGTCCCGCCACCAGGTAGTATTCTGGCTATTAAAAGGGCACCACGAATCATGGCCTAACGCGATACGGCGGTCCTTTCTAAAACTCTGAGGCAGCGGCAGAGTGAGGCGATAGATCGCATCGACGTCGGGATTCTGGTCCGCCAGACCTTGCTGTATTGGACAATCAAGAGTCGTTTGCGGAAGAGCGTCAAACTCGGGGATCGCCCTATGAATGTGTTCGAGCGGTAGACCGCGCGGCCAGATGTTCGCGTCTGTGAAGTAATGATAAATATTTATCCAGCCCAGGTTATTCGCGGTGATCACAGACTGCCGCCTTTGGCGTAGGCTCCAGAAACCTGGTTCGGGAAAGTTGTCGTCGTCAGTTTCAATAATCTGAGTTGCGCGGTCGCGGACGGCCAGCAGGTAGCCAATATTTTTCCGCGCATAGTGACGGGTTGGACATAGTTGCGCGAATCTGAATTCCAATTGACGCTGATCGGCCAGGCTTAAGAACCGGCAACCTTCGAGTTGGAAATTGGCTGGACTGGGTTCATCGCCGATGACGATGAATTGAATGTCGTTTTCCTGGCAGCCACGGGCCAAAGCATTTAATACAGCGTTGGGCGCCGAGATCGAAGTGACAACCAGAGCCGCTTTATCCGGCATCAAGATTTGTCTCTAACTGGATTGCTGAAGGGTTCACAATTGGCCTTGCCGCCTGAGACGATACAGTCGCCACAGGTTGCTGAAAGAATCTTTCAGGACCTTGTTGTTAACTTTGTGGCTGGCCGCTTGGTACTGAATAGGAACTTCCGCGATTTTCAGGTTGCGACAGTAGGTCTTGATCTCGGTTTGAAAGAATGGCCCGCGGGATTTGATGCCTCGCTCAACGACTGTCTCGAGCGCGCCGCGCGAAAACATCTCAAATCCGCTTGTCATATCTTTTAGCTTTGTACCGAGCAGCGAATTGGTCAACAAAGTTCCCCCGCGACTAATGAGTTTTCTTTTGAATGAACTGTCGGAGATACTCCCTCCATCGCAAAAGCGACTGCCGAATACGCAATCGTAGCCTTCGCTCATTTTGTCAAAGAATTGCGGGATGTCCTCAGGCCGGTGGCTGAATCCAGCATCAATTTCCAGAATCCAATCGCAGCCTGCTGCAAGTGCTTCCCGGTACCCGCGCACGTAGGCGTCTACGACACTCTTATTCTCTGGCGCCCAGACGACGCGCAGTTGCGCCTCCTGTAATGCGTGTTGCTTGAGCAGCTGGAGGGTATTGTCTTTACAAGCGCGGTCGAGAATAACAAACAGATTTACGGACTTGAAATCTCTTGACCGGCATTGCTCCAGAACCGAGTCGACAAAAGAAATCGCGGTCTGTTCCTCGCTGGCCATAGGACAGACGCAACCCAGATTAATTTCAGAAAATCGCTGGCCGTTGCCGTTCTTCAAGTTGCTCACTTTGGCAAATAGTCAGGGAAAGATTTCCATATTGCAAACAACCACGGAGGAAACCCTGCGTTGATCTCACCTCGGTTGGTCTTCAACCACCATTGCTCGCTTGGCAAACGCTTCAGCTGGGTCTTCGACGCTACCGAGGCGCCGCACTGATGCAGTAGCATTCAAATTGGCAATTCCTTCAACCGGGCTGGCGCTGGACACCCGGAAGAATAGCACTCCGTCAAGCCAGTCGTAACTGATTCCTTCCTCGCTGTGAACTGCAAAAGAAACTGAGTAGAGTTCGGTCCCAAGCGAGCAATTGAAGGCGAAAGAAACCTCGACAATCTCACCACGCTTAACTTTGCCCAGCTTCAGTTTCTTTTGTTCTGTATTGGCGCCATAAGCATGAATACCATGGCGGTTTCGGATGAGAAATCCAAAACAGGGTTCATCAATGTTGCTATGGAATCGGACTCGCAGGCGAGCGAGAAGCGGGTCTCCCGTTTCAATCAGTTCGGCGTTTTGCCTTGCACTATTAAGCAACTCAGCACTGAGTATTTCTGCGCTCCCATCGCCATGCCGGTAACTATAACGAAGCGCAGGACTGGGTTCGCCTATTGCCGAGGCATCCTCTTCGCCGGCAATCAGGTGTCCCCGCTTAGCCGTGGGTTCGTTTGCATCATAAGCTTCTTCCCGCTCCATGATCAGGCCCTGATAACGGTTGAGAACCTCAGACGGCTTACCGTCAGCATCAATGTTCCCATTGTTTAGCAGAATTGTGCGCGAGCAGAGCGCATTAATTGCTGCTGTATCGTGCGAGACGAAAAGGATTGTCGTGCCGCTCTCCTGCATCTGCTTGATGCGGCGCAGACACCGGTGTTGGAAGAGCGCATCTCCCACGGAAAGAGCTTCATCGATAATTAGAATTTGCGGATCAGTACTAACTGCAGTGGCAAATGCCAGCCGAACATACATGCCGCTTGAGTAGGTTTTGACCGGCTGTTGAATGAAGGCCCCGATTTCCGCGAAACGTTCGATTTTGGGCAGCAGCGCCTCAGCTTCCTTGCGCGACAAACCCATCAACGCCGCATTCATGAAAACATTCTCGACACCAGTGAATTCGAGGTTGAAGCCGGCGCCAAGCTCGAGCAGTGCGGCAATCCGTCCGTCGTACCAGACGCTGCCATGCGTGGGATCGAGCGTGCCGGTGATAATTTGCAGGAGGGTCGACTTGCCGCTGCCGTTTGGGCCAATAATGCCGGTAGTGGTGCCCGCTTCGATTTCGAAGCTGACGTCGCGTAGCGCCCAGAATTCACGGTGCCATTTCCAGCGTCCACGCGTGAGCGACTCTTTCAAGCGATCGCCAGGACGGTCGTAGATGCGATACTGCTTGGAGACTGCTTCTACTCTGAGTGGGGCACTCATGAGTTTGGAGTCTAGAGAGTCGAGAGTCTGGAGTCAAAAGGTTGAACGGATACACTAACCCTCCCTTCAACAGTCCGAGCCGAACGTCCAGTACCATTAGAACCATACGGACCAGACCGTTTGATTCGTCGATCTGTACTATTCACGATTCACGATTTACTATTCACCTCGTCAATGATCTCGGCCCAAACAGCAAGACGCGCGGTATGGCGACCACTCTGGGAATTGCCAGGGCGTCTGGAATTGGTGATTTCGCTTGCGCGGCGCGAAATTGTTGCACGCTACAAGGGATCCGTCCTCGGCATACTTTGGGCCGTGCTCACGCCGGTGATCATGATCGTGATCTTCACATTCATCTTCGCGGGTATCTTTGGGGCGCGTTTCGGCGCCAGCGGCTCGGCCTGGGACTATGCCCTCTATCTCTTCTGCGGCCTGTTGCCCTGGACCATGTTTCAGGAAACGCTGCAGCAGTCGGCAACTACCATCGTTGTCCACTCAAATCTAGTCAAGCGCGTCGTCTTTCCGCTCGAGACTTTGCCGGTTGCTCAGGCTCTTTCGGCGCTGGCTAATCAGATGTTTGGTACTCTGGCACTTCTGATTGCCGTACTTTTCATTCATCGAGATCTTCACCTAACGGTTCTGTGGCTGCCAGCATTGGTAATTCTGCAGATGCTCTTTACATTGGGAGCGGCCTGGTTGATAGCCTCTTTAGGCGTTTTCTTGCGCGACATCGCGCAGGGAATTTCCCTTTTCTTAATGGCGTGGATGTACCTGACGCCAATTATCTATCCCGAATCGATCGTGCCTGAACGCTATCGCCTGTTGATTAACATCAATCCATTCACTCCGTTAATCAGAAGTTATCGCCGCGTGCTGATCGAGGGTGCCTCCCCCGATTGGCCTGGGCTTGCCTACTTCACCGCGTGCGCCTTACTCAGCTTCGTCCTTGGCTACTGGTGGTTTGCCCGCACGCGCAAGAACTTTGCTGATGTGATCTGAGAAGAAGGGCAAGCAGGTGCTAAACAGTGCGGTTTTCACGCTTCGACCGTGGCCCCGAACCTACTCAATTTGGGCCCTAACTCCTGAAAAACCATGGCGTTGACACCTTCTTTTACGCGTGTTAGCGTATCTTGACTGTTCAAGTCCAGGAATAGTCGCTGGGTTTGACAAGACGATCACCTGTGTCGGATTGTCCCTCTACCCGCCGCTCAGAATCGCTGCCGAGTTGCTGATAGCTAATACTCCTGATGGCGTTCGATAAAGCTAAGGTTCTAAAAGCCGCTGAAAAATTCCTGTCACAGGGAAAGATCACCGCCGCCATTAAAGAGTATCGTCAGATCGTCAAAAATGACGAGGCTGATTTCACTACTCTTAACATGCTGGGAGATCTGTGCGCACGCGCGGGTCAAAAGGATGAAGCGGTAGAGTGCTTCTCTCGCATAGCCGAACATTATCGCGAGCAGCAATTCACTCTAAAAGCGATTGCGATGTACAAGAAGATCGAGCGGCTCCGACCGCACGATCCGGTTGTAGCTGGTAAACTCGCCGCTCTCTATGCCGCTCAAGGATTGACTGCAGATGCACGTGCACAGTATTTAATAGTTGCAGAGGCTTACACTCGCGAGGGAAAGCCCAAAGAAACTCTCGAAATCCTCCACCAGGTTGCCGACCTGGATCCACACAATACCGAGATCAGACTAAAGCTAGCTGAAGGTTATCTCAAAGAAGGCCTCCGCTCTGAAGCTGCGGAAGTCTTCATAGAGGCGGCAACCCGTCTTTTCGACACGGGTGCGTTTGAGAAGGCATTGGAATGTTACTCCAAAGCACTCGTGCATCGTCCTGACGATGAGGTGGCACTTAGGGGCTTGATTTCTTCACACGTTGCTAGGGGTACGGCGGACGAAGCTGCTGAGCTTCTGGAACGGGTGATGGCAGAAAGGCCCGATGACCCCGAGCTAAGCGCCTTACTCGCTCGCACTTACATCGCTGCGGAAGATGCCAAAGGTGCCGAGCGTGCGACTTCCATGATGGTGGCGCACGATCCGTCAAATTACAAAAGCCTCATCGAGGTGGCACAGCTCTACTTGAAGAAGGGCGAGTTAGATGAAACGACGCGCATACTCGGAACCATTATCGAACAGTTGCTCGCCGGCCGGGAAGAAAATGAGTTACTGGCGCTGGTTAATGAAACATTAGAGCAAAATCCAGATCACATCGAAGCGCTTCGGCTGCTGATCAGAATTCATTGGTGGCAGCGCGACATGGACAAGTTGCGTGCGGTTCTAGAGCGGATGGCAGAGGCTGCTGAGGCAGCAGGCCTTGCGGACGATGAACGTTACGCGCTTGCTCAGCTAATCCGACTAGCTCCTGACGAAGAACGTTTCTCCGAACGCCTTGATCAATTAGGAGGCGCGCTCGATTATAGCGAGACGGCCGCGATGACGCTGGACCCTTCGGGTTACGAACAGCCTCCTTCGTTCGAAAGCTTCGCAATAGTGAACGAGAAGGCTGACCTTGCTGGTAGTGCTGAGAGCGGCCAGGGGTCGGAGTTTGAATGGAACTCCGTTGCGGAGTCTGCGCCAGTGCCGGCAGACCCGAGCGCTTCTTTCGCGGATCTCAATGAGGCGCCGGAAGGATCTAAAGCGTCAGGACAGGAAGTGGAATTTGGAGACGTTGCGATCGATGAAGGATCCGGCGCAAGAATAGAATCGGTCGCTACGGCCGATAAGGCTCAACGTGAGGCCATGATGCGTCAGGAACTTGAGAGCGTGGATTTCTATATCACGCAGGGCTATGCGGATATCGCAGCTGACACGCTGGACCTGCTTGAGAAACAGTTTGGCTCCCATCCTGATATCGATGTTCGGCGCCAGGCACTCAAGGGAGTTTCTCAAGAGGCGCCGGTCACACTTCCATCGGATACATTTGAATTTAGCGTGGAGGAACCTTTGGAGTCTCCGCAGGTTGCGCAAACTGCTGGGGTCAACCTGAACGTCGAGGAAGCCTTTGTCACATTAGAGCCCACAGTCTCAGAGTCTTACGTAGGTTCGTCTTCCGGTAGTGCGATATCCCCAAGCGACGGCAGGGGAATTGATCCAGGGCTCGCGGAGATTTTTGAGGAGTTTCGGGCGGCGGCCGAAGAAGAGCCAGGGACGACCGGGGACTTCGAGACGCATTACAATATGGCAACGGCCTACAAAGAGATGGATCTGTTGGACGAAGCCATCCAGGAATTTCAAACCGCCGCTGCCCTGACGTCGCCAGGCGATGGAACTTCACGTTACCTACAGTGCTGCAACATGCTGGGCCATTGCTTTCTACAGAAGGGAGTGCCGCGCGCCGCCGTGCTCTGGTTCAAAAAAGGGCTTGAAATTCCCGGACACAGCGAAGAAGAATATAAGGCGCTGCGTTACGAGCTTGCTTCCGCGTACGAATACATGGGCGATCTCAGCCGCGCGCTGGATGAGTTTACTGAGGTTTACGGAGTTGATGTCTCTTACCGTGGCGTAGCAGAAAAACTCCGAGAGCTACAGGCGCAAAAACTCACAAGTAAAGTGGAAGAGTAGGTGCCGTAGCCGGTGAAAAACGTAAGAAAGGTAAATGGTGAATAGTCAAAGAAACTATCAGGTTTTCAATTTACCATTTGGCATTTACAATTTGTTTACTAACCAGATGTCAGCGAAGCTCAGCGTTATCTTTTACATTGTCCTGTGCCTGGAGATTGGTCTCGTGCTCACTCTGCTGCCCTGGATTCCGCAGGGATTTCTCGGCCTTAGCGATTGGGGAAACAACTATTTTCTGTTGTATGCCGCCCGTAAGACCGGGCTTTATGGTTTGCAGAATGTGGTAGCCTCGGGCTGGATCCGGGGCGCAGTCACTGGTCTTGGTATTCTGAACCTGGGCATGGCCTTCTGGGAAATATTCCATTTCAAGCAAACTTTGCGCGCGCTCCAGGGTGACAAGAAATGAGCGTAGGCCACAGATGGACACGGATAAGGCACGGATCAGAAGGAACTGACAGACAAGGATCAGAAGACGTCCTCATCGAGCAGTGACGGTATCTTTTATGTTCAGTTCTTATCAGTGCACGTCCGTGTTCATCTGTGGCAAACTTCTTACCTGGAAACGACTCAAAGAAGGATGCCGCTCAATCCGCAAAAGCCAATCATCTATCTAATCACGAGCGGCGAGACGACCTTCCAAACAACAGCGGCGAGTGAAGATTTCATTCGGCTTCTCAACCTAATCGAAGCGGCCGTTGCCGCTCGTGTCAGCCTCATCCAACTCCGAGAAAAAAATCTCACGACTCGCGTGCTCTGTGACCTGGCGATCAAGGCTGTCGAAATTACCCGCAATAGCTCTACCCGTCTGCTTGTCAATGACCGAGCGGATGTTGCCAGCGCCGCCGGGGCCGATGGCGTCCACCTTACAACGCAATCAATTGAGACTTCTGTTATCCGTCAGACATTTGGTGACCAGTTCCTGATCGGTACTTCTGCACATTCACTTCATGAGGTTCACAAAGCGTCTGACGACAAGGCCGACTTCGCAGTCTTCGGACCGATCTTCGACACGATGTCAAAAGGCGCATACGGCAGCCCGCAAGGTCTCACGAAGTTGGCAGGAGTTGCGGCCGAGGTGAAACCGTTTCCAGTGCTGGCGTTGGGTGGAGTTACGCTCGACAAAGTGGCCGACTGTTTTCGCGCCGGCGCAAGTGGCATTGCCGGCATTCGGCTCCTCAATGACGCGCGGGAATTGCCGCGGTTGGTCGAAGAGATCGGCATGAGGTATGAGCTGCAGCAATGACAAACACATCAACAGGCGATTCGCCGCCAGTCGGCTTAACGATTGCTGGATTTGATCCTTCGGGTGGGGCCGGAGTTATCGCTGACGTTCGGACCTTCGCATCCTTTGGTTGCTTTGCCACAGCGGCAATCACTTCGCTGACATTTCAAAACACGACAGGGGTGTTTGGGGCGCTGCATCAATCCGCAGCGACCGTGCGGGCACAGGTGACTCCCATCCTGCGCGATTTCACTATTGCGTGCGTAAAGACCGGAATGTTGCCAACGCGCGAGGTGATCGGTGAAGTTGCGCGCCTGTTCCGAGCCACCGAAATACCATCACCGGTTGTCGATCCTGTCATGCGAGCAACTTCCGGGGACGATCTGATAGATGACGATGCCGTTAGTTGCCTGGTGGCTGAACTATTTCCCCTGGCGAGACTGGTAACTCCAAACATTCCTGAAGCCGAGCGCCTCACCGGTTTATCGATCAATGATGAAGAAGGTATGCGCGAGGCGGCAAAAATAATCTGTGGGATGGGCGCGGCTGCAGTCCTCGTTAAGGGGGGACATTTGGGAGCTCGGAAACCAGAAGGCCCAGGGCAGAAGGAAGACGACAGCAAGCAGAAGACGGGAGTCGATCAAGGGGCAACGTTGGTCGTTTCGCGGAAGGCTATTGACGTGCTGGTCCAACAAAATGCGCAGGTCACCGTCTTTCGCGAAGAGTTGATAGCCGGAGGGGAGTTTCATGGGTCAGGCTGCACATTGTCCGCGGCCATCGCCGCTTCTCTTGCTAAAGGCCTCAATTTGGAAGACTCCATACGAGCGGCCAAGCGTTTTGTCACCGATGCAATTCGTCGTGCACCGCAACTTGGACACGGCGCCCGGCCGCTGCCGTAGCGGGCGATGCGAAACATATCTCCGCGTCGCCGTTTCTCCCCTTCGCCGTGTCGCCGTCTCCGTGTCTCCGCGTCTCCGTGTCGCCGTTTCTCCCCTTCGCCGTGTCGCCGTCTCCGTGTCTCCGCGTCTCCGTGTCGCCGTTTCTCCC
>JBPCIQ010000031.1:0-4226 GCA_051006135.1 Pyrinomonadaceae bacterium
CAATGATCCCATTGCGCGTGTCAACCTCGACCCGCTGCCCTAGTCTGACATCTTTGATCTGGGTCTCCGCAATTCTGAGCTCGGCTTTCAGAGAAGCAGGATCGGCGACACGCGCCATGTTGAATCCGGGTGTCACCTGCTGGCCCACCTGCACCGAAACCTGTTGCAGCACGCCGTTTGTGCCCGCCCTCACCTTCAAAGCGTCAACCTGGCTCTTCTTTAATTCGGCTAGAGCTCGCAACTGCTGGATGCGTGACTGCTGAGCGTAGACCTGGGCCTTGGTTGCTCTGCCGCTAATTGCGAGCCGTTGCTGCTCCACCTTGAGCCGATTGGCGAGGTCCTGCACGCGCACCCGCGCCACTTTAAGCAGAATCAGCGGTACCAGGCCCTGTTTGCCAAGGATCTCATCCGTTTCGAGCTGCATTTTTGCCTGGCTGTAGTCAGCATTAATGGTGGCGATGGCAGACTGCTGCGTCATATTGTCGCTTTCCAGGCGCACCTTAAGATTCTCCGCATCTGCCTGTGCCGCTTTCACTTGAAAGTCAGCATCGATGGCCTGCTGTTCCATCTGTGGATTGGTAAGCTCGAAAATCACTGTGCCGGTGCTGACTTCGACGCCGGGCTGCACCAGAATCTTTTCCAGGCGACCATCTGCGGGCGCCGGCACCCACCGAGTCAATTGCGGCACCAACGTGCCAATGCCGCGCACCTGGCGCAGCATCTGACCACGTTTGACGGTGTCAATTACGGCAGTTGAACGATCAAGCGTCGGGGCCGCAGGCTTTAGCTTTGTCAGGCCGTACGTTATGCCGCCGACGGCAACAAGCCCGATGAAGATGACGACCGCATTGCGAGCGCGTTTTTTGAGTCTCGATTTTCCCGGCCGCTTAATATCCATAAACTTAACGATTACCTAGCGAGTGAACAAAACGAACTTCGCAGCAGCTACAAGATTGGGAGGAGAACTGCACAAGCCAATTTGAGAGCGGCAGACGTGACGGGAAGTGTGCTTGGAATTCAGCGAAATACGAACTTCACCGGCAACTGTACAGTTCTCCGAGCAACGTGGAGTCAAAGCCTGTGCCAACTTGTTGTTTGGCACGAACCACCAGCTGATACTAGTCGCTTAGGCGCGGTTATTGGCCAGTTTCTAACAAGTCAGCAGTTGAGGGTTGGCGGGGGTGAGACGATGAGGCACGTCTCTAACAAGCGAGAACGTGTCGCTTTCGGGACGTAAGAATCCCAGTTTCGACAAAAATTCAAAAAACCGTATGCGCTACGGCATAACGCAGATCATACTCCACGGGGTAAGCCCGTGGCATCAACTCACCGTTCTGCTGGTCTCATAGGCGGTGGAGACGGGACAAATACTTTGAGGTAACAAAGAATCCTTGCGAGCCCCGCCCGCATCTCAGAATTTGGGTAGTGTCATGTTTTTAGTATCAACGGGCCTCATAGCGGAGACCCCAACATGACGATCCACGAAATCACACGAAATCTCAGTTAGTATTCGTGTTGTTCGTGTGATTTCGTGGATCGTTCTATGAAACTCGAAACCCGAATTGTTTCTCCAGAGATCGTTCGGGCGGTTTCGAGTAATTGTGTGAACGGAGGGGAGACCGGACGCCACGAATGCAATGCTTGCTCGGATAGACGCTGCGTTGCTAAGGTAGCGGACAAGCTCCTGCAATGATAGACAAGTTCCAGGCGGTTGCATGGTCCTAGGAATGGATCCCCGATGAACCGATTGAGAACAACTCGTCTCGCGAATGCACCGAGGTCAGTCAGACTTCCAGCTTCGTTGTTATTACTTCTCACGCTATTGCTGGCTCTTAATTACTCTATTCAGGCACAGTCAGGAAGACGCCCACCTAGATCACCACAGCGGACCGCCACTGCGGAAGCCGTAAACCCGACCGCAATCGAGCTACGGGAGAGTGACGGCAAGTCAGGGCTGGAGCTTAGGCACAAAGTGAAGTTGCTGCTGGCCAGGGATCTTAGCAAAAAACATTTGCCAACTGAAGACACGATCTACGCCAGCTTCATCAAACGCCTGAATCAATTCACAAATGTCAGCGGCACCTCGATCGGCGATCTCAAACGCGAGCATGCCATTAAACGCGCACAGGCGGAGACTGAATCCTCCGTTGTTCTGCTGCAATTTGATATCGACAATATTCAGAACGGCAAACTTGTCATGAACTCCCCCGATCTCGAGGTCAAGTATTTTGTGTTTGCACCTCGCACCGGTCAGCAGCAAGTAAAAGGAAAGCTTTATTACCAGGCCATTGGAGGTGCTCATGGCAGGCGGGACACCTGGCCCGTTGGCCCTCCTATCAGAATCACGGTCGAAGCCGCGGGCAGCGAAGTTGCCGAACGCTTGTATGCCTGGCTGGCGGTGACAGTCGGGACCAAACAAAGGCCGTTGAACCAGACGCCTTGACCGATCATTGAGAGAAAGCGCCTCGAGTTTCATGTTTTTTCGTGTGATTTCGATCGCCTTCCGTTGCCAAAGACTCGATCCACGAAATCACACCAAGCCACACGAAAAAAGGCCTCTAAAGCCAATTCAGGGACATTACGCTAGATCGTCGAGCGCGCTCCCTAAGCGCTGCATTCCCTCGCTCAGAATCAGAGAATCGCCGCCTAGCCCCAACCTAAAATGGGCCGGCATTTCAAAGAACCTTCCCGGTACCACTGATGTTTCGTACTTCTCTCTCAGCAGGTCACAAAGTTTGTCCGCCGTCCCTTCCTTCAATCGCGGAAAGAGAATTGTCCCAAATTGTGGTCTGACTGTCTCGAGATCACTGCGCGAGTCCAGGAACTCACTGACGACTCGGCGATTTCTTTCCAGCAGAGACTGCGCGCGGACTGTAAACTTATGGAGCTGTTGCAGAGCAATAACGCTCAACCGTTCCGCCGGATGCGCAGCCATTGCGCCGAAGAGATCATTAAGTCTCCAGATATTATCTGCTAGCTTCGGCTCAGCGATGATCCAGCCACAGCGCACCCCGCTAAGACCAAAAACCTTTGTCAGGCTGCTGGTCACAATGAACTCGGTCCCAAGGTGAAACGCCGCTCGCCCGCGTTTTTCAAAAAGTGCTTCCAGATAAACTTCATCCACCAGGACGCGTGCGTTCACACTCTTTGCTATCTCACCCACTTGTTTGAGCGTTCCTTCATCGGTCAGCACTCCCGTGGGATTATGCAGATTTGTGATCACGATCAGACGAGTACGTGAACTTATACTTTTTCCTATATCTCCCGGCATGACTCGAAAGCCGTCCTCGAATCGGCGTTCGAAGCGCTTCACTTCCGCGCCCAGATAGCTCGCCAGGGCCAGAAGCGGCTCATACGTTGGGCTCTCAATCAGAACCTCATCGCCAGGCTTCACCAAAGACGCCATGGCGAGATGGTTGGCCAGCGAAGTCCCGGTGGCTGCAACAATCGAATCAACTTCGACACTGTATCTTGCGGCCAGAGCTTGTTGCAGGGGTTCGTAGCCGTAACCACCGTCGCGAGTAATCTCCAGGTCCCGGATCGTCACAGAAAGCTCGTCTATACTCACGTTCGCAACTCCGCTGGTGGCAAGATTAAAGCGGGCGCGCGACCGCGTCTTTGCCCAATGCATATACTCGGAACACATTACCCGGAGCGTCCCACTCATCATGTCGTCCTTCGCCGCCAAAGGAAGTAGGCGGGAATTCCTGCCAGGAGAATTGCCAGGCCCATCAGCGTATTCTCGGGATACCTGTAAATGGTATTGATCACTACCAGCCAGCAGATGGCAACGAAGAGACCCGTAGTTAGCGGATGGCCTGGAACACTCGTAATACCGGACCGCTCCTCGCCATCTCGCTTGGGTTTCCTTTTACGAAAAATGAAGATGCACATGGCTGTCAGACCAAAGAATATGAAGTCGACCGAAACCACATAGTTCAGAATTTGCTCGTAACCTCCAGAGAGCGCGATGACTATTGCTAACACACCCTGAAGCGCGATGGCCACAACCGGCACGCGCGTCTTAGGATGAAGACGGCCCACACTCTTGAAGAAAAGCCCATCCTCCGCCATGGCGAAATAGACCCGCGGCGCAGTTAACATACCCTGACTCAGGAAACCTAGAGTTGAAATGGCTATGCCGGCCGCAATTGCCCGCGCTCCCGCATCTCCCAGCGCCAGGCGCATCACGTCGGACGCCGGAGTGGTGGTTTCCGCCAGACCGG
>JBPCIQ010000032.1:0-43371 GCA_051006135.1 Pyrinomonadaceae bacterium
GTGCTAACTATAACGACCGCCATTCTCCTGTGGCTTATTGGAATAGTGCTGCATAAATTATGGCCGGCAAATCCTGCATATCAGGAGTGAGGCGTCTAGAATGTGTCTTGAGTGACACAAAATTAGAACAACGATTTAAGTTCAATCCAAGGACTTCGTCTTAGTATTGTTTTTCCCCCAAGTCTCGGAACTTTCCTCAGCATACTCGATAACTGTCTGCGATGAGTGAGAAAGAATACAGATTCCCCTTCGCAGTAATGAGCGAACAGCGAATCGACTTTGTCAATAGCTACGTAGAAAAGATGCTTGGCTACAGTGAACAAGAGTGGTTCCACGCCAAATTTTTGGCTCGCTATAGTACATCCGGATGATCGGGAGAGAGCGGGACGAGAAGCCGCCGCGATCTTCGCTTCTCGCCAAGAAGGAATTAGCCGGTTTCGCTGGGTGACCAAAGGTGAACGCGCGGTTTGGGTTCAAGCGCACTCCGTCGTTGTCTGCGACGAGAATGGCCAGCCCCTCGGCATGCGTGGCGTAACAATGGACGTAACACGGGTGCGTTGCGGGATCGGCTTGGACTCAGCTAACAAAGGCGCAGTCTCAATCTCACCGCGCGCCCTCTGCGGCCCTGGGCTATTCGCTCTTGCGGAGCACTGGAGCGGTTCTCTGATTGGCCTCTTGCGTATCGGCACTCGAAGGAGCAAAGATGTAACTGTCCCGTGCACGGACCGCAAGATTCGGCTGATTCACACGTACTTTTACTTGTCGCCGCTGCCCGGGTTGAGGAGGTCGCTTCGGATAATATCCCAGACTGTACTGACGTCGGAGTTCTTCAGCTATGTTCGCGAACGCATATGAGAGATTGCTCCTACTATCCGCCTGGTGATGCCTGGCGCCTGTCCTCTGCGCAAGGTCTCGAAGGTAACGATTCGCTAACTCGTAATCACCGCGGCTTGAGCCTGCGCCCCCACCGCCACCGGGACCGCCAACCCTGCCACCACCACCGCCGCGCATGCCGCCTAAAATCTGAACCAAAATATCTACCGGCGACGTTGGTACCCGACGCGTTCCGGGCCAGCTTGACCCACCGCTGTTTACATCCACATAAGTGTCGTACTGCACCGGGTAGATTAAAGCGTCCACCTCCTCAGCGTCGCGCACGTTCAGGGCATACGACGCGCGGCGGCTGGTCGTGTCCACCCCATCTGTGAAAAGGACGACAGCTTTTCTTCCGGAAACTCGATTGAGCGCCTGGTTAATCACCAGATCCACAGCGTCGTACAGTTTTGTTCCATCACCTGTATGCGTGCGGCGAATAGCCTCGCGCAATCTGTTTCGATCCCCGGTGAAGTCGGTCAGGACTCTTACCTGGTCATCAAATGAGACCACCATCACATGGTCGTCTGGGCGTAACTGGTTTACAAAAGTGATCGCGGCGTCCTGAATGTCTTCAATCTTAAATCGGGTAGAACCACTGGTATCGAGCATTAGCACGACCGAAAACGGTTTCTCGACGGATGAGAAGAATGCGACGTCCTGTTCCACTCCATCTTCCCAAAGGCGAAAGTCTGTCCTGGTTAGATTGGGAATGTATTTCCCATCACGATCCGTGACACTAACCGGAAGGGTAACCAAGGTAGTGTTAACGCGAATGACATCACCGGCGTCAACCTCTTCGGGACCCGTATTCGTCTTTTCTGAAGTCGGCGTTCCCGATTGCTTATTGGTTGTCGTGTTCCCGCCTAGAACTGGCGGTCGAGTGGGTGTTGAGCCACTCTGAGGTGCTGCAGGCGGATTCTGTCCAACTCGGCGCGCCCGAGTCTGGGACTTCAATACCCCAGACAAGCCGGTAACCAGTAAAAGTAGGAATAAACAAGTAAAAGTCCTTTTCATGGCCGAAACTCCGTGGCTATTTGTGGTGCGCGTCTATGACCCGCGAATTTGATGCGCAAACGCTCAAATGGATGCTTCTCGCGTGGCTGAAGGGGAGAGGGAAATACTGAATATAAGGTTAACGGTCAAGGGGCAGGTCCGCAAGTGCAAAACTGAAAATTCTTAGCAGGAAACGCGGCACCTATCAACCGAAGATACGCTCGGGAAATCCTTTTTCACTGCGAAGTTGTCTTGATCCATCAGGGGGAGCGTGGTGTGAGCGCGTTCCAGATGAACGGCAGGGTTGCCCAGGTTTGGCCGCGATGCTGAGGACGGAACGCGAAAAGTATGATGCGACCTTCTCCCAAGCGGACCTCAGCGAGGGCGATTCGGCCCTTTAACTTGTCTGCGCCCAATAACCATCCTGAGCGGAGCAAATTGTCCTTTCCATAGCGAGCAATAATTCCCACACTGGGATCAGTTGTCTCAAAAGCGGAGCTGTTAATAAAGTAGGCATCAACCGTGGGTGATAACCCTCGGGCGAGTACGTGAGAACTCTCAACGTCGAGCGAAAGAATCGAGCCAGGGCAGTAGAACTCTGATGATTTTACTTCAGCCAGGACGTTTTTTAGTGGCAGGTGGAACTCCTTAATGGGCAGTTCACACGACGCGTCAAAACAGATAAGCGTTCCTCCATTTTCTACGAAGCTCTTAAGGTTTGTTAGTCCGGCCTGAGTCATACCTCCGGTGAACTCTAGTGGGTAAGTTCCTGCTGCATTGCCTTCAATAATTTCCCGTGCACGTTGAGAAGGTAGGACGATAACGTCATATTTTGAGGAAAGCTCTCCCTTCCTTACGGCGGTATCGAGCAACGAATTGTAAGGCACATTGAATGTGTCGAAAACGAATCGTGTCCAACCTTCGTCCATTGCCGCGGTCCAACCCTTATAAATCCCAACACGTGCGGGTGGATGAACCTGATTCAGGACTGGAGACGGTTTCTCCGCTTGAGCAGGAAGTGCCAGATCTTTACGGACCTCACCGGCATCGCGAACAAGTGACAGTTTTCTTTCTGTCGCGAGTTCCTGTATCGCAATGACTGCCGGCGCAGCTACGCCCATCTGCATTGGCAATGTCCAACCGGTTACATCGTAGGGTCGCTCTGCATCGCCCTGGGCGCTAATTCGATTCGGATAAATCTGCGGCTCAAACAAAGCGAGGACATTCTGTCGCTGTGGCTGGGCAAGGAAAACAATATAGCTACCTGCGGGCATCTCGTGCATTTCAGACGTGTGAATGATGATCCTTCGAAAAGTGCCCAGCTTCTCGCTTGTTGGATTAGTTCGTTGCAGGACCTGGGGCCCAAAGGCGGCGTGCAACTCAGAATCCAGCCGCTGAACGTCGATGCCCTGATCAACCAGAGCGGCTATTAATTTGGCCACTGCTTCATCTCTAGCCTGGCCTGCAGGTATAAAATAAGCAATTGGTTCGCCTGGTGCTGTGGTCGAGATTGCATTCCTGCGGCCCAGCTCGTAGAAGTTTCTGAGATACCCAGATCGATACTTCGCGGCCATTGAGAGCACGGAGCGGGCGGCAATCATCTCCATGTTCATAATGTCTCGCGGCCGCCATGTACCTCCCGGCCATGGATCGGGAAAGTTTGTGGCCGCTTCCAGAGCGTTGCCTATACCACGCGTCGTGGATCGCGCAAGTTGTTCTTGAGTTACTGTGGTCGGACTCATCAGGTTAGCGCTCGCGGCTTCAGACAGAATCCCGATGGAATTATGGAAGTAAGGAGCTGTGCGAAACCCGCCGTGCCACCATGTGTCGTAGGTTGAGTTAGTGACTACCCCTTTAATACCAGCGGTCTGAAGATCGGCCGCAATTTTGTGCCCGAGTAATCCGACCTGCCGCAGAAGCACAGGGTCAATACGCGGATTCGGCGGATCGAAGAAAGGCGGGACGAAGAATCTGGATCCATTGGGTCCTTGTTGGTGGACGTCATAGACAATCTGCGGAAACCATTCTTTCCAAAATAATCTTGTGATCGCTTGCGTCTCTTTCAGGTTAAGCATGAACCAGTCGCGGTTGTCATCATGCCCGGCATAGTGATGGTAGAGTTCTGGCGGATTTTTTCCATCGTAAGGAGTGCCAGCAGTTTTGCGATACCAGTTTGCCACGATATCGATACCGTCCGGATTTGGCGATGGAATCAGGATCAGAATCGTATTCTGAAGGATCTCGCGCATTTCGGCGTTCTGCGTGCTGCCAAGCTCAAAGGCAAGCTGCATCGACATCTGCGAGGCAACGATCTCGGTGGAATGAATCGAACACGAGATAGCCACCACGACTTTACCGTCCCTGACTAAGCGATCGCGTTCAAGCTCGGTTTGGACAGTGCGCGGGTCAGCGAGCTTGCGCTGAATGTCTCTGTATTTGTCGAGCGCGAGTAGGTTCTCTCTCGCACTAATGAAGGCGGCAATAATTGGCCGCTGCATTACAGACTGCCCGATCGTCTGAACAGAAACGCGGTCAGAGGCCTTGTCCAGCCGCGCAAAATAGTCTGTAATCTGTCGCCAGTCGGCGATAGTACGATCATCTCCCGGGATGAACCCCAGTACGGACTGGGGCGATGGTGGCACAACTCTTGAAGCACCACGGGCCGATTTCTGAGCGTAGATAAAGACGGAAACGTCTGAGCCGGGCGAGACAGCGCCGGCACTAAGGACGCTCAGAAAGACAACAACACAAACTAACTGCATCCAATGATGAGCCATTCGGAAGTTCCTTCGCCGGTAATTAAAGAGAGTGGCAGCACGCCAGAGTCGAGTATCATCGAGTCTAGCACAATTCAACCGGGCTCCCATGGAAGCCGATTGCACTATTGGTGGTCGTTGTTTGTGGCGGGAACCTTGCTTGTAATCTTTGGCGTTCCAGTTCTGCTCATAGCATGGCTCGCGGGAAAGCCTGACCTGGTCTATCCTTGGGCCCTTTTTGGCGCACGCAATTGGTTGCGATTGAGTGGCATGACCATCTCCGTCAAAGGAGCGGACCTTGTGGATCCCAAGCAGACCTATGTCTTCGTATCGAATCACCGATCATATCTGGACACCGCCACACTCTTTGCTTACACGGGTCGACGGATCGGTGTATTAGCGAAGAAGGAGTTGTTGAAGGTTCCAATTCTTGGTTACGGCATGGGTTTCGTTAACATCATGGCAATTGATCGATCGAATCGCGAACGAGCACTTGAAACGATGGCGGCTGCCACCGCTCGAATTCAGTCGGGCATTTCATTTGGCGTTTTCGCCGAAGGGACGCGAGCGAAGCCTGGCGAATTCCTGCCTTTCAAAAAAGGCGCATTCTACATGGCTGTTGAAGCAGGCGTGCCGATCGTGCCGGTCGCAATCAAGAATACCGACGCCTTAATGGGCAAAGGAACCGGCCGGGCAAGGTCTGGCACAATTGAGATGGTGCTGCTCCCGTCAGTATCCACAGTAGGGCTTGCTACCGATACGGAAGTGCAGGGCCTGGTGAATCAGACACATTCAATGATCGCTCGCGAACTATCTGAACTCCGGACAGCGCAGAAGCAAAGTTAGCGAAGAGGATGGTGACCGCTGCCTTCAGGGCTTCGGCTTTGCCGACGGTTTTACTTCCTCGTTCGGGAGCTCCGAACCATCAACCTCAATCACTTTCACATCCGCCCGTGCACGCGCAAAATCCAGGTAGCGTACCTTCATACGAATATGTAACGGCTCGGCGTTATCGAAAATCAGTTCTTCGTCTGCATAAGAATAGGTGGGAAACCAATATTTACCATCAATCTGTTCGCGATAAGTCTCTACTGTGGGAAACTTATTTATCTTAGTCTCAGGCAGCCCCTTCCCCTTTGTCTTAACGATCTGCAGATCCTGATCTTCTACCCAAATGCGTCCCACATAGAGGCGTTCCTTTGTTTTCTTTGGATCCGGTACTACCTTTGGCACAACATCGAAGACGTATAAAGTCAGTTCGTCAATCTTCTCTTTGCCAACATATTTGAAGTTATACCGGTCTTTCTTCGTGGGGTCCAAAGCAAAGGGTTGAATCCCGCCAAGATCGTCAATGTCTTCCTGTGTCACCCCACCGAACGAAGGCATCGGGAAGAAACTAATCTTTTCATAGCGGTTGCCCTGATCATCGAAGGTGAAGGTAGAAACGCGATGATATTCTCCGGTTATCTGACCGCCCATACCCAGAGTCTGGATCATGGCATCTCGCTTGAATGAGTAGATGTTGAGCGCCTTTCGGAACTGGGCTTCCCGTGCGGTAAATTTATCAATAATGCGATCAATCTCAGCCTGGCTGAGACTATCTGACGTTGCGGCCGCGTTCTGAGCAGACACACTCGGCCAGAGGCTTAAAATAATCCCAAGCAGCAGAAAGAGTTTCGTGATGCCCGGGCGGCTCTTATGGGTCATATTGCTTTGCTTTCTTAACGATGTGGTGTTGGGTCTTCCAAACGAACATGCTTTCAGATGCTCCCGAAGTAGTTCCTGTTGCCAATTGAAGGGTAGGCTTGCAAATCCGCCATTTTCCTATTGCAAGGTACCTTGCATATGGTGTAATCTGCGCCCCATTATAAGTTAGTCTCCACTCCAGTACCGCGTAAATGCTGAATCGGGCTGTTAACTGTCTCTCGAGAAGCCAGTTAGAGTGCGAGGGAATCGAGAGCGAACAGAGAACTGAAGAGATTCTAAAGTCCTCACAGAGGCAACAGGCAGCATCTTATTCCCGTGGACTTGCAAATCGCGGAAGCGCAAAGGCAACGGCGCGCGCCCGCGTTTCCTCATGGGGGATGCTAAATCAAGCTCGGAAGAGATTGATCAGGCTTGTTGGCCGATGATGTGCGCGGCGACTTTGTCGCTCCATCTGGGCGGGGTGGCAAACTCGTCGCCGCGCACACCCCAGCATCCGCAGATCTCTAAACTGAGCGCACGCTGGGCGTTCCTATCATACAGTCTGACTGGGAATTCCAGTGTTCCTGATTTCCGCGGTACCATGAAAAGGGCCAACTCTCCTTACTCGACAAACTCCACCTCCACACGGGCCGGAATTATCCCATGCTCGAAGCCCTCAGAGAGAAGGCGACCAACGGCCTCCCGACCGCGCTCGGTATAATCAAGGGTTAGGTCATTAACCCACATCGCAACGAAGCGATCGGCGAGCGCCACGTCCATGTCCCGCGCGAACTGCATTGCGTACTGCAGCGCATCCTCGCGATTATCTAGCGAATAGCGAATACTTTCTCGAAGCAGGTGTGAAACTTCCCTGATGAGCTCTGGTCCCAGATCGCGCCGTATTGCATTGCCACCCATGGGCAGCGGTAACCCTGTTGTTTGGTGCCACCACTCGCCAAGATCCAGTACTTTGTGCAGGCCCAGTGATTCGTAAAAGAGCTGTCCCTCGTGAATCAGCAAGCCCGCGTCGCAGCGGCCATCCTTAACCGCTGTTATGATCTCATGGAAGGGCACAACCTCATATTTGAAATCGGGGTTGAAGATTCGCAGTGCGAGGAATGCGCTCGTCAAGGTACCCGGTACAGCAATCCTGAGGCTGGATAATGCGTCGGCTTTGGCAGGTTCTCGAGAAACGACAACCGGCCCATAGTTGTCTCCAATTGAAGCACCATGAGGCAGAATGGCGTATTTGTCGGCAACGTACGCATAGGCATGGAAGCTTATGGCCGTGACGTCGTAAGTTCCCCGCAGCGCCTCTTCATTCAAAGTCTGAATGTCCTTGAGCTCGTGTGTAAAGACTATAGACCGGGTATCGATTTTGTTTGTCGCTAGCCCATAAAACATGAAGGCGTCGTCTGAATCGGGCGAATGCGCGACGGTGATCCTGCGAGCGTCGGGTTTCGTTTGCATAAGACTGGTTGATCTCGATTTCCGAGGAACTGGAAGAAAAGTGACAGCAGATCTTCAGGCGATTGTTAGAGTGTTGCTACTGACGTGTCCAACCCGATTATAGACTGTATCCCGCTCCACAGCTTCGAAGCCGGCGTCCTCGATCAAAGCGACAAGTTCCGCTTTGGACATCTTGACTTCTTGATTCGATGCCACGGAATAACTCTCAGACAGCTCCCCGCCCTTTGTAATCGTACCGTCAATATCGTTGGCGCCGTAATGAAGCGCAACTTGAGCCAGGTGCTTTCCGAGCATGACCCAATAGGCCTTGATATGGTCAAAATTATCCAGCATCAGTCGCGAGACCGCCATGGTTTTAAGTGAATCAACGCCGGAAGGGCCAGGCAAATGCGCCAGTTGAGTTCCTGGCGGATAGAAAGCCAAGGGAATAAAACATTGAAAGCCCCCTGATTTGTCCTGCAGTTCCCGCAAGCGAATCACATGATCTACGCGATCTGCGATGGATTCGATGTGGCCATAGAGCATGGTGGCATTCGTTCTCAGGCCCGCGGAGTGAATCTTAGCCGAAAGCTCCAGCCAACGCTCCGCATCGCACTTGTGTGCGCAAATCATCGATCGAGTTGGTTCACGAAAAATCTCGGCGCCACCCCCGGGACAGGAATCCATACCGGCAGCGATTAACTGCTGGATAACATCTTCGTCCTTCATTTTGTAGAACCGTGCAAAGTGGTCAATCTCGACCATAGTGAATGCTTTCAGGTGGAGTGCCGGATACTGTCGCTTGAGAGAGGAGAGCAGGTCTGTAAAATAGCTGAATGGCAGTTTAGTGTTGAGGCCTCCGACGATGTGCAATTCGGTAGCACCTTCCTGGACGGCCTCTCGGGCAATACGCAGAGACTCGTCGATATTATGTGTGTAAGCGTCTGCCTCTCTCGGGGTGCGATAAAAACCGCAGAACTTACAATCGGCATAGCAAACATTTGTCGGATTGAAGTGCCGGTTAACATTAAAATACGTGGTCCGGCCATGCTTCTTGCGCCGCACTATGTCAGCCAATTTGCCCAGGGCCGGGAGATCATCCGTTGCATAAAGTGCCAGCCCATCGGCGAAGGTTAATCGCTCGCCGGCCTCGATTCGGTTGCCAATCTCCAGGAATTTAGGGTCGTGTGAAAAATTCATAGGATTCAAATTTAAAAGGTCGGGCAGCTCGTTCGCAGCTATATAAAGATACGGGATGTGCGGCTGCTTCGTCAGGGTTTACTTCATCCTCTGACAAAGACCGCAGTGCCGAATGTCACGAAGAGAATCACACTTACAAACGCGTTCGTGATAAAGAAGGCAGCGTTGAGCCTACCTAAATCATCGGCGCGAACCAGTCGGTGTTGGTAAATGAGCAATGCCCCGGTTGCAACCACACCTAACAGGGCAACAGGGCCAAGTTCTGCCGTCCAGTATAACGCAAGCAATGAGGCAAATGCCCCTACGTGAAACAGTCGGGCAATCCAGAGGGACCGCGCAATACCGAAGCGCCGCGGAATCGAATGGAGCGCCGCCCCTACGTCAAAATCATAATCCTGACACGCATAAAGCACGTCGAAACCGGCTGTCCAGAGTAGCACAACCAGCGAAAGTAGAAGCGGCACAGGACTATCAAGTGTCCCGCGCACGGCTATCCACGCGCCAGCGGGCGCAAGCGAGAGACACCAGCCGAGCACCAGATGAGAAAGCATCGTCCAACGCTTAGTCAGCGAGTATATTAGGACACTGGCCAGGGCGACAGGAGCAAGTATTAGTGTCAGACGATTCAGCATTGCAGCGGCAAGAAAAAAGAGTGCTGCTGAAATGATTGTAAAAGCCCAGACGAAGCCGACCGAAAGAAGCCCGGCCGGAAGCGCGCGCATCTGTGTGCGCGGATTGCGTGCATCATACCCCCGGTCGGCAATGCGATTAAAAGCCATTGCCGTTGAGCGCGCACCCACCATGGCAATTGTTATCCAAAAAACATGACGTAGGGGCGGCACTCCATTGGCTGCCAGCACTGCTCCTAAAAAAGCAAAAGGCAGCGCAAAAAGCGTGTGCTCGATCTTGATCATTTCGAGCGTGACGCCAAAATTGCGCAGAATTGCCGACAAGTATCGCCTCTATTCCTGGTCTTCGCTCACGGTAAGAAGTTCGCTGGTTGGCTCTTTCATGCCTTTCCATCTCGTCGAGTGCGAGTGGGGAACGCCTAAATGGTCAAGGATACGAAAGACCAGATGGTCAACAAGCGCTTCGATAGTCTGGGGCCGGTGGTAAAAGCCGGGACTAGCCGGAACTATATGAGCACCCGCGCGAGACAATCGCAGCATGTTTTCCAGATGAATCGCATTGTACGGGGTCTCGCGTGGCACCAGAACCAGTCTGCGTCCCTCCTTGAGAGTTACGTCTGCCGCACGATGGATCAGGTTTGTCCCTGCCCCGGAAGCAATCGCTCCAAGCGTTCCCATTGAGCAAGGCACGATCACCATCCCCTCTTGTTGGTGGGAACCTGACGAAGGTCGCGCGGCCATATTGTCCAGTCGTTGCAGATGGATCAACTTAGAGTCGCTGGGCAGCCCAATCCATTCGTTTATTCCCGCCTTATCAATCCCTCGAAGATCGAAGCCGAGCTCGACTCTGGCAACCGTCCTGGCCGCCTCCGACATGATCAGGTTAATGCGTTCCACGACCCCGCTAGCCGCCATATGGACCAGCGCACGTTGCGCGTAAATTGAACCGGAGGCCCCTGTGATTGCTACTGTGAATTCCATATTATTTGCATCGAATCTTACTTGTCGAACAAACCAATCGCAAGCGAGGTCGTTGGCAGCAAACGGGTAGAAACGGCATACTACTTACATGGACTTAACAGAACTGGAACGACTCTTGGCAGCTTACAAGACCGGCGAGCTGGACGGTCCGAAAGCCGCGGAGAGAATCAAAAATCTTCATTACGAAGATATTGGTTACGCTAAGGTCGATCATTCGCGTTCAACGCGACAAGGTTTTCCGGAAGTCGTTTTTGGAGCGGGGAAGACGCGAGCCCAGATCGTGGGTATCGTGGAGCGATTGGCCCAGCGTTCTCCAAACGTGATAGTGACGCACACAGATGAAGGCACGTTTGGCGAAGTGCGCAACGTCGTGACCGAAGCGGAATGGCACGAGTCGGCGCGCTTAATTCGGATCCAGCGTGACGCTACGGAACTCGGGGTGGGTGTGATCGCCACGGTCACCGCAGGCACGAGCGATATCCCTGTGGCGGAAGAGGCGGCTCTGACTGCCGAGGCGATGGGTAACCGTGTTGAAAGGACCTGGGACGTCGGAGTGGCGGGCATTCACCGCGTTTTAGCTGAACGCACGTTGTTGCAGCGCGCGCGTGTGATAATCGTTGCCGCGGGCATGGAAGGCGCCTTGCCCTCTGTGGTAGGTGGACTGGTGAGTGTGCCCGTGGTTGCTATCCCGACAAGCATAGGTTATGGCGCATCGTTTGGTGGAGTGGCTGCTCTACTTGGCATGCTTAACTCGTGTTCTTCAAACGTGACAGTTGTGAATATAGACAACGGCTTCGGCGCGGGCTTTGTCGCGAGTCTGATCAATCGAAAATGGAAAGCCCCTGAGGAATAGGAGGGAGGAGCAGGAGGCAGGAGCAGAAAGCAGGAGCAGAAAGCAGTACCAGTTGGCTTTTAGGCTGGCCATGAAGATTTTTCATGAGTCAAAACATTTCCCGAGAGAGGAAAAGTTTTCTTTGACGGATCAGATTCGCCGAGCGTCCAGAAGCGTGGCTTCAAACATCGGTGAGGGCTACCGAAGGAAACGTTAACCGAAGATGTTTGTTAGCAAGATGGCCGATGCGGATGGGGAAGCGACTGAAACTCAAGTGTGGCTGGAATTCGCAGAGAGCTGTGGGTATCTCTCAAAAAAGCGTGAAGCGGAACTCAGAATGGGTTATGAAGAAGTTGGTCGTATGCTGGGCGGAACGATTGCTCATCCAGAAAGGTTCTCGTAACAGGCTGACTGCCTCCTGCCGTCTGCCTCCTTCTGCTAGGGGTTTATGAGGTTGTTCAGCTTCTCGGCCCAGTCTTGATCAAGATTTTGCAGAATATTGTACTGCTCCAAAGCAGCGTCGCGGTTGCCCATGGCAAGGAAACACTTGCCGAGGTTGTAGTAGGCCTTGCCGAAATCGGGTTTGAGCCGCACTGCTTGTCTGAAGAATTCGAGCGCTTCGTTGAATTTGCCCATCTCGAGGTACGTTTCGCCTAGACTGTTCGGGGCCGTTGCGTCACCCGGCTTTAGGTTTGATAGCTGCTTAAAAGCCTCCGCAGCCTCGGGATACTTCTTCACCCGAAAATACCTGCTCCCCAATCGTTCATAGGCGCTGGTGTAATCTGGCCGCAGACGAATCGCCTGCTTGTAGGCTTGAATCTCGTCGTCCGCACGACCCCAGTCGCGGTAAACCAGTCCTAAAGCGTAATAGGCGTCGGCGGCATTGTAAGGATCCAGACGGATTGCTTGCCGGTAAGCCTCGGCCGCTTCGCGAAATTGCTTCAAGTAATAGTTTGCGAGCCCGATATTGAAGTATGACTCTGACGACGCCCGCAGGCCGACCGCTTTCTTCGACGCTTCTATTGCCTCAGCGTGACGGCCAAGTTTCTCCTTACAAAAACCTGTCTGCGCCCAGGCTTCCGCATAGTTTCCATCTGACTCCACTGCCTTCTCAAAATACGGCAGCGCTTTTTCACAATCGTCCTTGGAGAGGAAACTGAGTCCATCGCGGAAGAACTGGACAGCTTTCGCGCGTTTGTTTCTGCTGTTCGCTACCACAAGATCTGAGAGAGACATGAGGGAAACGGTCTGTAGCTGTGAGATTCGCTCAGAAGGTATGGCGAAGTTGACGCTTTGGCCGCCCGTGATCTGGAGAGTGGCAACGCCGATCACCTGGCCTTGCATGTTAACGACGGGACTGCCGCTCGAACCCGGAGATATCGGCGCGGTAATCTGAATGATTCTGCCGAACGTGGGAATGTCTCTTACGGCCGAAACGATTCCGTTTGTGACGCTACCTTCGAGGCCGAAGGGATTGCCGATGACGACTACGCTTTCGCCTTCCTGCGGGGAGGTTCGGTCGATCGCCAACGGGCGTACCGGATTAGCCGGCGCTTCAATTTTTAGCAGCGCTATATCGCCTTCTGCATCCACTGCCAGGACGCCCTTAACAGGATATATGGCTCCTGTCGATGAATGAACTTCGGCTCGATAGGCGCCTTCGATGACATGTCGGTTGGTGACGACTCGGTCGGTATCGACAAAGAAACCGCTACCACGCGAAAGTTTCTCTCCGCGCGCGTCAAATGTTTCAATTGCAACTGCGGAAGGCTTAATCCGGCGGACAAGCTCGGGAAGCGGGTCCTGGGCAATGGCGGGTACAGCTGCTGTTAGTAAAACTAAAGAGAGCCAGATGGATTTCATTTCTTAAACATCATGCCACTTTTTAGAACGCCGTACTTCGGCGTCACCTATTCTGCTAGGCAACCCCGAAGTTAGCAGGCTGCTGAAAAACTAGAGCGATCCACGAAAATTACCTGAACCGGCACGAAAGACCCTTAGTTCGAGTGATTTCGTGCGTTTTCGTGGAGCGCCTTTTCTCCCTGAGAGTAGCCCACCCGACGACGAGTGGTCACAAACCTGCAAGCGCCAGCTTCTGCAAGCGGGAAACGACATCGGCCAGTTTAACATCTTCACTGGTCTTCGATTTCCGGTCGAACAACTCAACCAATCCCTCCACGACCTTCTTGCCAACGGTGATGCGATAAGGAATGCCGATGAGGTCAGCGTCTTTGAATTTCACCCCAGCACGTTCGTCACGATCATCGAGCAGCACATCCAGGCCGGCGCGCTGCAAATCCTTGTAAAGCCCTTCGCCGGCCCCGCGCAAGGTATCGTCTTTCATGTTCGTAATAGTGATCACAACGTCGAAAGGCGAAAGCGTTTTGGGCCAGATAATGCCATCACTGTCGTGGTTCTGCTCAATCGCGGCCGTCATGATTCGTTCCACGCCAATCCCGTAGCTCCCCATTACGATGGGAACTTCCTTCCCGTCCTGCGCCAGAACTTGTGCACCCATCGATTCAGAATACTTTGTGCCCAGTTTAAAGACATGACCAATCTCCATCGCTTTGAAAACATCCAGCTTACCGGATTCGCAGCGCGGACACGCCTCGCCTGAGGCAACGGTGCGCAAGTCAGCCCACCGATCCACCCGCACGTCGCGCGCTATGTCAACACCGCGGAGATGATGGTCATCCTTGTTTGCCCCGGTCGTCATGTTATGCCGGCCACGTAAGCCTTCGTCCGCGACTATCACAAGTCTACGATTCGCGGCCCGCGCGCTTTCCTTTGCGCCCACTCCGCCCAGGCTGCCTGCGCTAGCTCCAAGTAGTCCTCGAATCTCTTCCGCCTGCGCGGGACGGATGGCGGTGGCTCCCAGCGCATCAGCAAGCTTTGTCTCGTGCAGCTGGTGATCGCCGCGTATGAGCACGAGCGCCGCCGCCGGCTCGTTGTTTATCGTAGCCACAAAAACGAGCGATTTGATTTGCTTTTCCGCTGTGGCGCCACCCGGAAAAGTCGTCAGATCTTCAATCGTTCTCACCCCTGGTGTGGGAAACTCTTCAGGTGTATCCGGCCCAACCAAATCAGTAATCCGCGGCAAGCGTGAGGTAGCCTTTTCGAGGTTTGCGGCGTAACCGCAGTTCTCGCAAGTGGCAATCAGGTCTTCTCCGGCGTCGGTCCTGGCGACAAATTCGTTTGATGCTGAACCACCCATCGCACCTGACGATGCTTCAACAATCGTAAAATTGATGCCGGCGCGTGTGAAGATGCGTTTGTAGGCTTCCTGCTGAGCTTCAAACGATCGGTCGAGACCGGCCTCATCAATATCAAATGAGTAAGCATCCTTCATGATGAAAGTGCGCAGGCGCATCAAGCCCGACTTGGGGCGCTGCTCGTCGCGAAATTTGATTTGAATCTGATACCAAATCTGTGGCAGTTGCTTGTAAGAGCGGATCTGATTGCGCGCGAGCGTAGTGAAAACCTCTTCGTGAGTCATCCCCAGACACATATCTGCGCCCTTGCGATCTTTCAGACGAAACATGTCGTCCCCGATGGCGTCCCAACGGCCCGACTCTTTCCAAACCTCCGCCGGATGTAGCGCCGGCAGATAAAACTCCTGGCCGCCGATGCTATTCATCTCCTCGCGCAGTATCTGCATGATCCGGAGAGCAACACGTTGGCCGAGTGGCAGGTAGGAGTAGATTCCGGCAGCGAGTTGTCGAATGATGCCGGCGCGCAGAAGTAGCTTATGGGAAACGACTTCGGCATCTGCCGGATCTTCGCGAAGCGTGGGAATGAAGTATCGTGACCAGCGCATTGAATTGTTTTCTACTTTGGAGTCGATGTTTTGCGAGCCTTTACCATTCTCGCTTAGCAAAAAAGTTAAAGCAACCGGAGATAATTGTAGGGGTGTCCCTCCGTGGGCACCCCCGGTGGCCTAGCGAACTGCTGGCGATGCACGGAGGGACACCACTACAACTGCCTCCGTTGCGAGCGCATGACGGGTGAGGTAACATCAAGGTTCCTAATCGAAAGCGTTCGCGAAAGATGATCGCGACCGAGCTGGGCCTACTTCAACAAGATAACCAATATAGAATCACCTAAAGGGTAAACCGAATGACCGATCTCAAAAACGCTTCTCTGGACCAGGTCGATCCTTTGATCGCCGAGGCCATCGATAACGAAGTAGCCCGACAAGCGAACGGCCTGGAACTCATCGCTTCGGAAAACTTCGTCAGCGAAGCGGTGCTCGAGGCCATGGGCTCTGTTTTCACAAATAAGTACGCCGAAGGTTATCCAAAGAAGCGTTACTACGGCGGCTGCGAGTGGAGCGACGTGGTCGAGCAAGCGGCAATCGACCGCGCGAAAGAACTATTTGCTGCGGATCATGCGAATGTACAGCCCCATAGTGGCGCGCAGGCAAACATGTCGGTTTATCTCGCAGCTATTCAATATGGCGATCAAATTCTCGGCATGAATCTCTCGCACGGTGGGCATTTGACCCATGGACATCCGATGAATTTTTCCGGGATCAGTTACAAGGTTGCCGACTACGGGGTCTCACGAGAGACTGAACAGATCGACTATGACGAACTCCAGCGCATTGCCGAGGAACACAAACCAAAGCTGATCATCTGTGGCGCCTCAGCTTATCCTCGGATCATTGATTTTAAGCGCATTGGTGAGATCGCAAGGGGAATTGGCGCCCGAATGTTTGCCGACATAGCCCACATAGCCGGGCCAGTTGCCGCAGGTTTGCACCCTTCGCCCGTCCCTCACGCTGACTACGTGACGACGACCACGCACAAAACCCTGCGCGGTCCGCGCGGGGGGTTAATTCTTTGCAAGGAAGAACATGCAAAGGAAATTGATCGAAAGCTGTTCCCGGGAGTGCAGGGCGGCCCATTGATTCACATCATCGCAGCCAAGGCCGTTGCCTTTGGCGAAGCGCTAAGAGACGATTTCAAAGAGTATCAGCGTCAAATCCTTGCCAACGCCAAAGTGCTCGCCAGCGAGCTGCAGGAGCAAGGTCTGCGCCTGGTCTCCGGCGGTACTGACAACCACCTGATGCTCGTTGACGTCTGGATGGACGGGAAGGGAATCACGGGCAAGGATGCAGAGAAAGCGTTAGAGGCTGCGCTCATCACCGTCAACAAGAACACCATTCCTTTTGACCAGAACAAGCCTTTCGTGGCTTCCGGTCTGCGCATTGGCACACCCGCCGTCACCACGCGTGGAATGAAGGAACCCGAGATGCGCGAGATCGCCCAACTCATAGCGACCATCATCCATGAGCCGGAGTCAGAGGATGCCCGCCGAAAAGTGAAGCAAGGAGTGGCAGACCTGACTGCGCGTTTTCCCCTTTATGCGAAACGCATGAAGCGCACAACAGAACACGAAGCGATGGGCGCCGCTTAGGCAAATCAAAGGGGTAGTCTCACAACATCGAGGTCTCAAAATGAGTCGCTCGCAGTTCAGCATAACCAAATTTGCACCGCTGATAATTGCACTCGCGTTTCTTAACTCTCCCGTTTTAGGTCAAACAGTCAGTTCTCCCGTTGAAGTCCCATCTGCCGAAGAAACTGCACCTGGTCGTCCCACACTAAAGCAGCGCCAGCCGGCTAAGCGGAACTCAAGCTCCCCTTCAGTTAGCGGCCAACAACCTCCCGAAAAGGAAGAGTGTGGGAATCCAGACATTTCGCCGAACGTGGCAAACGAGCCGAAAGTGCGATTCGAGGGTTTACACGCTTTCACCAGTGCCGAGGTGCTTAAGCTTTTTCGTGAGCGGCGGGTCTGGTTACCGAAAGATCACCTGTCAGCTTCCGAGGTTCTCGCGGGGGCGCTGACTGTCCTGAAGGAATCTCTTGAAGGGCGCGGTTACCTGCAAGCGAGCGTTGAAGCTCTCCACTATGAAGAAGCCAAGACAATCGTTCTTCTGGTTTCGGAAGGCCCGCGCTCTTTCGGGGAAATACGATTTAAAGGTAACAGGATCTTTTCATCTCAAGAATTAGCAGCAAGAATGGGTGAGTTCCTACACGGTTACGAGGAGTCCAGGAACGGCTACGATGCTGGGATCTTTGATGTCAGCCTGCGCCGGTTAACCGACTTCGTTAGAAGCCGAGGGTATCTACAGGCGCAGCTGGGCGAGCCAAAGAAGGAGGTCACTGAGGGTGGATTGGTAGTTACTGTTCCGGTTGAGGAGGGCGCCCGTTATCGTCTTGGTGCGATCAAGATCGAAGGTGCAGAGAACGTCACCCAAGAGCAAGTCAGAGCAATGATGAGCCTTCAGCGAGGAGACATTGCCAACGGAGAAGCTATCGGCAAATGGTTATTTGAAGATCTGAAGAAGCTCTATAGCAAGATAGGCTACATTCAGTACACGGCCGAGACCGAGCCTGATTTTAGAGCGGTCGATCATGCCGCAAACGAAGGTGTGGTGGATTTCAAGGTCACGATCGAGGAAGGACAACAGTTCAGAATTCGCTCAATCAAGTTCGAGGGGAGCAATGTGACAGAAAGGGAGTTGCGCAACCTGTTGCTCATCCGCGCTGGCGATGTTTTCAACCAACAGCTCTTCGAGAAGAGTGTCAATCAATTGAACGATACGAACTGGTTTGAAAAGATCGACCAGGACAAAGATACAGAGTTTAGAACGGACGAAGAGGAAGCGCTGTTGGATATTACATTTCGGCTTAAGCGCGTAGAGACACATCAGATGGTCCTTGGTAGTCGATAGGGATCTTACGTTCGCATAATCCTCACCAGGTACATAATTCTGTTAAACTCTCGCACTAGTCGCTCACTCTTAACAATTAATGGAAAAAGTCTTCGGACCTGACGGTCTCATCGCTCAAGCTCATCCTGAATACGAGTACCGGCCTGGTCAGATTCAGATGGCGCGGGCTGTGATGCGTGCGTTCGAAGAGAGACACCATCTGATCGTCGAGGCTGGAACGGGAACGGGAAAGACATTGGCTTACCTTGTTCCCGCGGTTGCCGCGGCGCTCGGTGGACGCGGTCGTGTAATCATTTCTCCCGGCACAAAGAATCTCCCGGAAAAACTGATGGAAAAGGACATTCCACTCCTGCAGAACGTGTTGCCGAAGAAGTTCACCGCCGCCTACATGAAAGGACGAAATAACTACGTCTGCCTGCAGCGACTCAATCGTGCCCAAAGCTCCCCCGTTCTCGATGGGCTTGATGAAGTTGATTACTTTGAAGACGTCACACAGTGGTCTAGGGAATCACCTACCGGCGACCGCGCAGAGCTGGCAAATCTTCCCGAGCATCTTTCCTTCTGGCGCCACATAGACGCACGTTCCGACACTTGTATCGGTCAGAAGTGCCCGGACTTCGATCCCTGCTTCATTACCCGGATGCGAAATAGGGCCCAGGAGGCGGACATTGTAGTGGTCAATCATCATCTGTTTTTTGCCGACCTGGCGCTCAGAAACAGCGCCTATGGCAACGTGTTGCCTGACTATTCCGCAGTAATCCTGGATGAAGCCCACCTGATTGAAGACGTAGTCTCAGAATATTTCGGCGCGCAAGTTTCGAATTACCAGGTGGACGACATGGTGCGAGATGTCAGCGGGTTGGCGATCGAAAGTGCTGACGTAGATCGCGAAGTTAATAAAACTTGCTCGCGGGTAGAGCGCTTTGGGGAGAATTTCTGGATGGGCTTTCGCATGGGCCGCGGTGAAGAAGGGCGTTACCCCATAGTCCCTGGTACGTTCGCCACCAGGAGTAGCAGCGGAGTAATTAACCCGACTCCACTCGGGGATCTCTACATGTCCCTTGATGGTGCGCTGGCGCGACTTGAGACAACTCTGGATGCGCTCAAAGACAAACCGGCTGAGGTCGATAATCTCATACGGCGGATTAGACAGGTTCGCTTTGATCTTCAGTTTATCGTTACCGGAGCCGATAAGAAGTTTGTGTACTGGACTGAACGCAGAGGCCGGGGCTTCTTCCTGCGTGCCTCGCCAATTGACGTTTCCGGTCTGCTCGAAGACAAACTCTTTGGCCAGGTGGAAACTGTGGTGTTGACCTCAGCAACGCTTTCCAGCGCGGGTAATTTCGCCTTCATTCGCGAACGGCTTGGGCTCGACAAGGCTGAGGACCTGATTGCGGAATCAACTTTCGATTACCAGAGCCAGGCGCTGTTGTACCTGCCGCCCAAGATGCCCGATCCGCGCTCAACTGAATGGCCAAAGGCCGCAGCCGCCGAAGTCATCAAGATTGTGAACGCTACTGATGGGCGCGCGTTCGTGCTGTCAACAAGCCTTGCGGGAATGCAATCGCTGTACGATCTTGTAATGCCCGAGCTGGACTATCCCTGTTTCCTGCAAGGCAGCGCAGCAAAGGGGCGGCTTTTGGCGAGATTCAGGGAAACGCCTAATGCCGTGCTCTTTGCGACGTCGAGTTTCTGGCAAGGTGTGGATGTCCGAGGAGAACAGCTGTCGTGCGTGATCATCGACAAGCTGCCTTTTGCTGTACCGACCGATCCGATAGTCGCGGCGCGCCAGCGCTACATTGAAGATGAGGGCGGGTCGAGTTTTTTTGAGTACAGCGTTCCGCAGGCAATTATCAGTTTGAAGCAGGGACTGGGCCGGTTGATACGAAGCACTACCGACCGTGGGGTCCTTGCTGTGCTCGATCCGCGTCTGCGTACCAAAGCCTACGGTCGCACGTTTTTGAAGAGCCTGCCACCCTGCCAAGTGACTTCTCGGATTGAGGAACTTGCCAGGATTTTTGAAACCGAGTCCAACGTCCAAAGTCCAATCTCCAAAGTCAGTTTGGCCTAGTCGTCAGAGTTGAACGCCCTAGCCCAGCAGGCTGCTGAAAAAAAATACGATCCACGAAACTGCACTAAACTTCACGAAATGGAATGCTGCGGCCGCAGAGCGGGGCAAGCCCACCTTCCTGACCCCGAGTTGACCCGGCGTTTTTGACTTTGAACGTTGGACTTTGGACTTTGCCCTATGCCAGACTTTCGGCCATGCCCGGACAATTCGAAGTAATGATTGAGCGCAACTTCTCGAGCGCGCATCAACTGCGTGGCTATAAAGGGAAGTGTGAGAACTTACACGGTCACAACTACAGAATTGAAATCTTTGCTCGCGGCCGCGAGTTGGACAACATTGGACTGCTGGTAGATTTTGTTGAGTTGAAGGCTGCAGCAGACGAAGTGGTCCAATATTTGGACCACCGCAACATTAACGAGTTACCCCCGTTTCATGAGTTGCAACCATCCGCAGAAAACCTCGCAAAATATGTTCTCGAACGAGTGGGCTCGAAGGTAAGTGACGAACGCGTGCAGGTTTACAAGGTACGATGTTTTGAGACACCGACAAGCGTTGCTACTTACCAGGTTGATTGATAAGAACCACGGCCCCAGGCTCCGCTTCTAGAATTCTCCAGAGCTGGCAACGGTAGATCCAAGATCCCAAAGACCTGAGATTTGAAAAATAGAAGTGGCCACATTAGCCACTCTATTCGGAAAAACAAAACCGCTCGTTTCAGGCTTTAGGACGAGAGACTCAGGCTGACATAAGCGAAGGCACGTCGATATTGTACTTCCTGATCTTACTGTATAGCCGCGGCCGGTAGATCCCCAGAAGATTTGCCGCCGCCTGTTTGTTGCCGCCGGTGCGCTGCAGCGTCCTTTCAATTACCAGACGCTCGATGTCCTCAAGAGTCATGTTCGGCGGCACGTCCCACCCTGCGTTCGCAGAACCTGCTTCCGGAAGGGTGCCATTGTCGAAGGGCAAGTCCACTGGCTCAATCTTGTTCGCCTTGGCAAGCAGCACGGCTCGCTCAATCACGTTCTGTAGTTCACGTACGTTTCCGGGCCAGGTGTGTCCAAACAGACGCTGATAAGCCGCCTGGGATACTCCGTCGATCGCCCGTTCATACTTCTGAGCATACATCTGAAGAAAGTGTTCGGTCAGTAGCTGAATATCGTCGCTACGCTCGCGCAAAGGCGGGACGTGAATCGTAATCGTCGAGATCCGATAAAACAGATCGTCACGGAGCACGCCGTCGCGAATGGCGTCCGCAGGAGGGCGGTTGGTCGAAGAAATAAGGCGAAAATCGACAGCAAATGTTTTCTCTGAACCGATTTTGCGATAGCTTCTCTCCTGCAACACTCGCAAGAGCTTGGGTTGTAGCTCGACCGGCATTTCAGCGATCTCATCGAGCATTAGCGAGCCCCCGGCAGCGTGTTGCACCAGCCCTTCCTTATCAGCGTGAGCCCCGGTGAAAGCACCCTTGGTGTGGCCGAAGAGTTCCGATTCGATCAACTCCTTCGGCAGCGCCGCGCAGTTCACCTTGATGAAAGGCTTCTTCGAGCGCAGCGAATTGTAGTGAATGGCGTTGGCTATCAATTCCTTCCCGGTTCCCGATTCGCCCACGATGAGGACGTTGGCGTCGGATTTTGCAACCGATTCGATAGTTTCGTAGATCGTTTGCATAGGCTTCGCGGCGCCAATGATATTGAAGTATTCCGCGCGGGTTGAGAGCTGACGCCTCATGTTTACCGTTTCCGCAACCAGCTCGCGGCGTTCAAGCGCTTTTTCAACCAGTGGCTGAATTTCTTCAAAGTCGAAAGGTTTCTCGACGAAGTAGAAGGCGCCGGCTTTGGTCGCCTCCACGGCTCGGGCAACCGAGCCATACCCTGTGACCACAATTACTTCGGTAGTCGGCCGGGCGTCTTTCATATGACGCATTACCTCAAGCCCATCCATGTCTGGTAGTTGCAGGTCGCAAATGGCCAGATGATGACCGCCCTGATCGAAAAGCTCGATCGCCTGGGCGCCGGTTGCCGCGGTGTCAACAGAAAAGCCTTCCTCCATGAGATTCTGTTTTAGTGAATCCGCCAGCATAGGCTCGTCGTCGACAATTAGAATCCGCACCGCTTTATTCTCCACCTTATTCTCCTCCCTCGAAGCAGCTGTTCCCGTCATGTTCATGTCACTAAAGCGTTGAGCGCGTATCTCCGATCAGCGAAGTTTCTTCACGATGAAATCGGAAGACGCACACGCAAGACTCCGTCCTCGTGCTCGACTGACCCGCCGTGCCCTTCGATCACCTTCGCGGCAAGCGACATCCTGATCCCGTCTCCTCCTGCAAAAGAGCGAAAAGGGTCGTGCTCTAAGTTCTTTAACCCGTGCCATTCGATAATTGCCGTTTTTTCCGACTCAAGTGCCGCACGCCTCATACTCACATTTACCGGCCGGTTTTCCTCGGCCCGTCGCATTTTTACCGCGGTCGTTGAGATTGCCCGAAGGGCTTCAGCAAGCTCTGTTGGGTCGAAATTGCCGGCGAGGGGGAGCGCGCCAAGGTCGCTGATCGCCAATCCAGTCGACCCTCCGTCTGCCTGGGTTGGTTCGGAGAAAGTTGCAGCGATTGCTCTCATAATCTTCTGAACGTCAACCCCCGGCTGTTTTTTGAGCTCGAGGGGTCGACTGTAATCCATCAGGGTCGAAAGATCGTTGGCCGCTCGATCCAGGCCCGCGATGAGTTTGGTTACTGTTTCCATCTCGTCAACAGGTCGCTCACCCTTTTCCATTCGCTTCCGCAAAAACGTGGCATACAGTTTGAGACCATTTAGCTGGTTCTTTAGATCATGGACAATCTGAACTGAAGCTCGCCCTAAGCTTCGCAGAGAGTCGCTATCCTGTTCTTTCAACAATAACGGCTTCATCGATGGATTCTGGTCTCTCCGCGCCCCCCTAGGGCGATGCTGGGAGAACAAATTGGTGGGGGATTGGTGTATGAATTGAACCCGGCGCACCAGTTCCGGTATGTCGTCTTTCGATGCGGCATCTTACCAAAAAGCCGAGACGTATTCTACTGATACAGTAAAAGTAAGCAACTTTGATCTCAATTGGGCTCGTTGTGGCAGCAAAACCCGGCCAAAGTAAAAGAGCTGAAGTTGGAAGGAGTCAGGAGGCGCGGGCGCGTGTGTTGCTCGTTGAGGATACCGAAGATAACCGATTCATGATGCGAAGATTGTTGGAAATGAGTGGTTATCGGGTCGCGGAAGCGACCAATGGCGCTGAAGCCGTGCGGACGGCGGAGTACGAGTTACCTGAGATTATTCTCATGGACTTGAGCCTCCCAATTATCGACGGACTAGCAGCTACCCGGCGAATTCGTCAGTTGCCTGAGCTTAAGAGTGTACCTATCATCGCCGTGTCCGCTCACGACACTGCTGATTTCCACGCAGAAGCTCTCGCGGCCGGCTGCGATGCATATGTGACAAAACCCATAGATTATTCTGAGTTAGAAGATCTCATCACACTTCTCCTCGCAAAATCAAAAACCGATCGCGCTCATTGAACAAGATTACCTTACGCTCCTGAGGCGATAGGTGTACCAAGGTGCAAAGCGGCCGGTTCGATAATACCCCGTTCTCGCGATTGCAAATCCGATTTCACAACTCTACAATCAGCCGTTAAAGGATATGGTTACTTCACCACGAGAAGTCGAAGCTCTGGATGGGTCGCGCCGAAAAATAATCATCATTTCGGCGGTGATTGCCGCACTCGTAATTGCGGTTCTTTTCTATTTCTTGTTGCGCGCCACGAGCGGCGGTACGGTCCAGCCCATTTTGGAGGGTGCAATCCGCGCCGGTTCCCCAGAGTTTGAACAATACCGATCCAAGATAGTTCTTGACGAACCGGAGGCACATTGGGCCAAACGTGGATTAGGAGACATCTGGATGAGTCTCGAAACGACCGCTCGTAATTTTACAGGCCGGACCCTTAGCGGGCTGGAAGTTAAAGGCGCAGTCGTGGACCATCAGGGAAAGGCTGTAAAGGAGCGCACACTGATAGTTCTGCCAGGTAGCGATATTCGAGAGCTGGGACCCAACGACAACATGCGCGTACAAGTTACGCTCGAAGGAATGACCGATACTGACGACCGGGCCAATATCAGAATGGAAGTTGTCGGCTTAAAGTTTAAACAATAATTCTCACGGCAGAGGCCGTACACACCTTCCTTACCAATCCGTTTACTAAATCTTAAGTTAGGCTCTTCGCCCGCCTCCGTCGTGCTGCTCCGGGTCTTGCGATGCACGTTTAAAACAAGCCCTTTGCTAAGGAACTCTTCTTTTCCAAAACGACGAGCCCCCATTTTGACCATCGAACCAATTTAGGGCAGCAAATCGGTCGTTTTAATCGTAAGCAATACGCCGGACGGTTCCCAGAACTTCATGTAAAGGCTTTGCTTGCCATTATTTAGCGAAAAATCAGCACCGGCATAAACTTTGCAATCCATCAGAAAGGTAGAGTGTTGAACGTACGTTAATCGAGCAGAAACTCCCCGAATTTAGTCAGGGCACGGGGAATATTAACAAGAACGAGGTGAAGGACATGTTTTGTACCGATTGTGGGGAACTGATCCAACGCTATACGGATAAGGTTCGCATTAACAGTATGTTGGTCCATGTACAATGTGCGGTTTCTTTCGTGCAGCGCTTATTCCCCGAAGCGGGCCAGGAACAAGGGCAGGTGATGGACTCAGAGGGCCATTATCCCTATGTAGTGGAAACACACGGAGGGGCAAACGTCCTTCACTGATCGTCATTTTCACCAAGAAAGAGTTCCTCGAGAGATTGTCGTATTGGCTGCACTGAAAGTAGTTGCCCACCAACTTTTCGTAAGGCGGCTATCACCTCGTCAATGTTCTTCTCATCAGGCACTTCGATTCGCAAACCACTCGCTGTATCAGCTACTCCTGAGCGATAAGCATCAGGTAAATAGGGCATCAGAGTAGCCGCCTTAGTGCCGGTAGCCACCACTTCCACATAACTACTTTTTCCTGCTCGCTGACGAAGCACATCCAGTGGACCTAAATGCGCAAGTCGTCCGCGCTGCAGAATCGCAACCCGGTCACAAAGTACCTCAATATCCGAAAGAATGTGTGAAGACATGAAGACGGTTTTGCCTTCATCTCGCAGCGCTGCTACCAGATCTCGCACCTCACGGCGGCCGACCGGATCGAGTCCACTCATCGGCTCATCTAAAAACACAACTTCCGGGTCGTTGATTAAGGCCTGAGCCAATCCAACCCGCTGCAACATGCCTTTTGAAAACTTTCTCAACTGGACGTCCCAGGACTTCTCATCGAGCCTGACACGCGCAAGCAGATCTGCGGCCAATTCTCTGCGTATCACGCGCGGATAGTTGAAGAGTTCACCGCAGTAGTCAAGAAACTCCCGCGCAGTGAGGTAGTCGTAGAAGTATGGGTTTTCTGGGAGATAACCGATCTTGCTATGCATTGAAACGTCAGCAATGTCCCTACCCAGAATGCGGGCGCTGCCGGCGGTCGGAAAGATGAGCCTCATTAGCAACTTAAGCGTTGTCGTTTTGCCCGCACCGTTCGCTCCCAAAAAACCAAAGATTTCGCCAGGGACTACAGTGAGCGTGAGGCCATCCAGCGCCCGCACTCGCCGTTTGCGCCAGAATCCGACTTCATAGTCTTTTGTTAGATTCTCGATTTCAATTATTGACGGCATGGTTTTAGACTGGCTATCGGATGTCCGACAAAACTTCAGTTTGTCGTTGGCTGCCGGCTTAGCGGCGACGATAGGTCCACGACAAACTTTCAGTTGTTCGGACATTGCTACTGATAAGGCACTTTTGAGTTTCGATCCAGGTCCGCATTGCAGCTTTCTTTGACGAGCAAATATGGCGTTCCAGCGGGATCGACTGGAGACCCGGATGCATCCATGGGCACACGCATGGCACGCAGAACCCCTTCGATTTCTCGCCATGATGCCGGACAACGAGATGTTCTCGTTTGGTAAGCCTTTAGGACTGTGCGCAGCGCGTCACGCTCTTCCAGAGAATCGAGTTGCATCAGTCGCAGTCGCGCCATGTTTCGTACCTGATCGTCGCCCGCCTGTTCGTACATTCGCAGGTAAATCTCGCGAGCTGTATTTCGACTTCCGCCTTGAAAAGCCATGCGAGCCTTCATAGCTTCCATCCAGGATGGGGCGCCGGGAAGTTTTGCGCCCTGGCTATACACCTCTCCCGCCGTTTTAAAGTCTTGCTGTTGCCAATAGATGTAGCCCAAATGTTGATAGAGTTTCCACGCCCCTGGGTTCGCGGCAATGCCTTTCTTAGTGATCCGAATGGCGTCCTCCACATTAACCGCCGGTAAGACCACCGCAGCATACTCGTAAGGTTCCATAAAGTTGGGATCCAGGGTGGTAGCGGTGTCGAGCAAAGGCGCAAGCAGCTTAAGATTGAGTGGCCCAAGGTCGTCCAGTTGAATATCCTCAGGATGATTAATGATCTTACGTCCGACATATTGCAGTGATCGCATCCAGTACCAGTCTGCAGCCAATCCGTTGAATCCGAGACTCATGCGCTTCGCAGTATTGCTGGTTAAGTAGAGTCTTTCTTCCTCCACATTCGGATCGGCTGCCGGCCGGTGCGAGTCAATCCAATGCGACAGTCCAAAAACACTCAGCAAGCCAAGCAGGATAGTCAATGCCAGCGTCAGGTCACGGGTGTTTCGGGCGCGGACTTTGTGATCTAAGAGCATAGACAAGGGGGGGAGATTGTTGGTGAATTGTCGATAATCATTTGAAGTTACGTCGCCGGAAGATCAGGGTGGCGGTCGCGATAATCACGGCAACATACAGGAATGCATAGAGGATCGCCGCGGCGGCATGTGTGGCTGCCGGTAACTGCCCGTGAGCGGCGGGAGTAATAAAGTTATAGTTCGCGAGATTGGGAAGCAGGTAATAGAGGCCGCCAAACAGCCAGCGAGGGCCCGTGCTCCCCATCGTACCAGCCAGACTTTTAAGATCGGCGCTGAAATGTCCAATAATGAAGACGAAGAAAGTTAGCAGGGCCGATAACGCTGGCGATGAGAACGAAGAGAAGAGCAGCGCGACGCCCGTCAGAATCATCAACTGCACATAAATGAGCAAGACTGCCGGCCAGATACGTAATGCCAGAGGATCCCATCCGCCGCTTACATAGAGTAGCGCTATCGATACGCCCGCCCCCATAACCACGACGTTGACGAGTAAGGTCAGGCAAAGGCCCAGATACTTGCCGATGAGGAATTCTCCGCGTCCGACTGGCTTTGCAAAGATCGCGTAAACCGTTCGCCGCTCAATCTCCTTGTAGACCAGTCCTACGCCAACAAAAATCGCGATAAAGACTCCGAACAACAGCATCGCACTAAGGCCGAGGTCTACAATTATTTTCCGTTCCTGGCCCCCGGAGAGCGCTCCAATGAAAATTGCGGCACCGGTGAGCAGTAGCACAAATAGAACAAGATTGTAGAGCACACGGTCGCGCACCGCTTCGCGAAAAGCGTTGCGTGCGATGGCCGAGATGCGTGAGAGACTGCCACCACCCCAAGCCGGCTGTCCTCTTTGGGAGGACCCCGGTCCACTTCTGAGAGCAGTTTGTGCTGTGGACTTCATTGCCTGGGCGATAGTCATCGTCCCGAATCAGAACCCACTATTTGTTGACGGCCCGAACGTATATTTGTTCAACGGAGCTGACCGACGCGGCTGCTGGTTTTTTGTTTACGTCAATCACGGTAAAGATACAAAGCTCAGGCTGGAGTTCACCAGGAAGAGCGATGTTAGCATCTTTGCGCGCGGCTGCGGTCGCCCCTTCCAACCCGAGGTCAACGAGTTGCCACCAGCCACGAGCCATTCTGCCGCTTAGCGAAAGAGCTGCCTCGTATTGTTTCGCGCCTTCTTCCATCTGGCCTAGCTGCGTAAGCACGTTGGCGTAACGCACTCGAAGGAATATGGACTTTGGATAGGCGCCTAGCGCTGCCGATAACGTGCGCTCCGCCGCTGCTAAGTCGCCGGCTTTAATTTCGGCGGTCACGAGATAGCCATAGCACAATGACGAGTTGAAGCCCCGCTCCACCGCATAGCGCAGATGCGGCACTGCTTTAGATGCCTGGTCGTTGGCCAACAGAAAGATGCCGTAATTATAGTGATTAACCGGATCGTAGGCATTCCAGCTCAGTGCAGCCTCATAAAGTTGCTCTGATCTAACGCGGTCCTTACCCCATTGCGCTGTGCCGTGCAGTGTGCTGCTTATGGCTTGCATGCTGAAGCAGGAGAGCAACAGTAGCGTACATGCGAACGTACCTGCCGTCGCCAATCGCACGTGTCTAATCGGGGCTATGATTAGCTGCTGATCCTTTGTGCCCTCAGACGCCAGCCGCAAGACGATTGCCGCAGCGAAGAAGAACACCAAACCGCCACCTAACCAGTGGAACGAAACCGGACTGGCCCCGGAACTCACCGCGAAGACTAGCAGACTACCGGTTGCGCCCAACGCCAACATTGGATTTCGACCGCACTGCAATGCGCGTTTCGCCTGCCAGACCAACACGGCGCAAAAAGCGACGAAGAACGCGAAACCAATCACGCCCAACTCGGCCAGCATTTGCACGTACGTGTTGTGTGCGTGTTGCGGCATCCGTTCTTCCCCGGCGGCCACTAACGGTGAATCCGGATAGCGGGCAGCAAAAGCTCGGCGGCCTGCCGCAAAGGCAACCTCGTAATTACCGGCGCCGACGCCGGTGAAGGGATCTGCATACAGCATCTCCAAGCCAGCGCCCCACAAGAGAAGACGTATCGAAGTATTTGACTCGGTGGCGCCTGTGGTTTTGATTCTTGCGATGGCCGGTGAATAACCTTGTGTTAGTGGCGAAGGTACACTCTGCAGTGCCGTCACAACAATAAAAGCCGACAACATTACAACTGAGCGTCGCGTGTAGCGTGGTCGAAATCTCTGCCAGGCCAACATGATCGCGACCATTAATGTTAATGCGAGTGCTGCGCCAATCAGAGGCGCGCGCTCCAACGATTGCAGCGTCGTTAACCACGCCAGCACCGCCGTTGCACCACATAGGGCTGCTTCGCGCCCGCGGCGCTGATACAGGGCGAGCGCAGTGAACAAGGGAACGACCATCGCGGTCGGCTCCCCGAGGCCAAGCAAATAACGCAAGTGCACACCGGTCGAACCCCAAAACTCAATCATGTTTGCAAAGCTGACGATCCAGATCGTCGTTGCCAGCACGACCATAGAGGCGCGCAACAGCCTGGCTTGGTAAGTGACGCGATACAACAGGAAAAAGAAGAGCAGGTAAGCGATCCAAGTGAGCGTTTGGTTGAGGGCGTGAATGCCGCTTACAGACCAAACAGTGGAAACCGTATTCCAGAGAACGAATAGCGTGAGTAGCGCCAGAGCGTAAAGCTCACCGCGCCCGAAGCTCAACCGCAACTGTTTAGCCTGAGTTAGTCGCTTGAGTAGCAGAGCGAACGTGACACTCAGCAGGAGCGAAAGCCAAAGCTCCTGGCGCCACAGGAGTGTGGTAGGAAAAGGTGTCGGCACATACGGAACGAGCGGCGTGAGCCACACAAGAGGCCAAAGCGCGGCAATCGTCCACAACGATCGTCGCGCGTTTCCCTGGCTGAATAGTTTCATCTTAAGTCAATGCACTCGTACTGGAGGAGACTCTGCTTTTCCCATCCGCGACTTGAATGCGCAGTTTATAGAGCCCATAAATGTGGATAGTCTACCTTGCGCCCTTAAGTTGAGCCGCTACGCCGCCACATCCTGTCGTTCAGACAGCCCTACTGGATCGGAGTGCTGGATGAAGTGGCCGCAGCAGATGCGTCGAAGCGGATAACACCCGAGGCGTCAGTAAAGAAGTGGCGCGTGGCCGTGACGGCTGAAACGGGATCGCCATTGGCTGAAAAATCGTTGGCACTACTAGTCATCGTAAAATTATAGCCCTGTTTGGTGCTAATCGCGTTTGCGCCGAGGCTAGCGTCAATTAGGTTCGCTCCGGTAGGCCCAAGAGCAACAAGACCGGCCGCGTAATTTACATTACCACCAATAGTCTGCCGATAAGTCGCCTGGGCGCTGCCGATGATGCGGACCGAAGAGATGGCAGAGGCTTCGTTGGCCACCCTACGTGACGCCAGCAGGTTGGGGATGGCGATGGCGGCGATGATGCCGATGATCGCGACGACCAACAAAAGCTCGATAAGCGAGAAGCCGTATTGTTGTTTTCTCTGTTGCATACTTATGCTCGTCGGCGTTCAGTTGAGCCGTTGGAATGGTCAGTTTAATCAAAAAAGGCGGCGGTGTTTCCACTGCCGCCTTTCCTGGCATTTAAAGCGTCGAGGGACCGCTCGAATTTACTGAATGGGAGCGTCGCCCGAAACGGCAGCGGCTGATGCATTGTAACGGATGACTCCCGACTCATCTGCGAAGAAATGGCGGGTGCCGGTGCTTGCTGAAGAAGGGTCTGCGTTGGACTGGAACGTTGACGGTGTACCGTTAACCGTCGTGTATGCGTAACCAGACTTGGTGCAGGGGGATCCTGCGCAGCCCAGCACAGTGTCAACTAGGCCCGAACTGCCAAGTAAAGCAAGGGTGGCATAAGTCGTGTTGTTACCAAGGGTGGACAGGTAGGTCGCTTCGGCTGAGCCGATGGTGCGCAAGCTGCCTATCGCGGCTGATTCGTTAGCGGCGCGACGTGACGCGAGTAAGTTGGGAATGGCGATGGCGGCGATAATGCCGATGATCGCCACGACGATCAAAAGTTCAATTAGGGAGAAGCCCTGTTGGCGGTTCGTTTTCATTTTGTTTATTCGTACTCCTGTTAGAAAGAACTGGTTTAATGTTATCGCGCCTGGCTTCGTTTCATGCCTTGTGCCGCGCATAACGCGAAGTGTCGTTGGGTTGAGTAACAAGGGGCGTGCCATTGCTTCCTTCGTGGGAGATATGAGGGAAACTGCCGGGATTTTAGCTAAAATCTTAGGTGAAGAGGCAAAAATGGCGATGGTTAGGAGGCGAACCTAATGACAAATTTCGGCAGTGATAACAGTGAGGAAATGACGGTTTTCGTCAGGCCAGGGGGCAGGAGCTGGAGGCAGGAGCAGGAAGCAGGAAGCAGGAGCAGGATGCAGGGACTGACCGGGGGCAACCGACTGCTCGTCGCCAAGATTGCTCCCGAACGGTCTTCTCTAAGGGTCGCGCGTCTTGCCATTAGCCCTGCCTCCTGCTCCTGCCGTCTGCCTCCTAACTTTCACCAACGCCGGTGGCAACTTCGGTTTCATCGTCTTCGTCACGGCGACGAGGGAGTGGATCAGATGCCCGCCGGCGCGGTGTTGAAACTGGACTGCGACGTTCATCACGCATCTGGGCCGTTAGTTCGCGGACACCATGCTTGTCCAAAAGATGCCTGAGAGACCTGACGGACAAGCGCAAAAGCCCGGCAGCGTTCGTTTGATTGCCGTTTGACCTGTTTAGTGCCTCGAGCAGATATGTCTTCTCCAGCTGATCCAGGTGGGCAGTAAGATGAAGACCTTCCTCAGGAAAATCGAAAGCGCCCGCAATACGGTCACGGTTATAACTAGTAATTCTTTCGGGCAAACGTTCGGGCTGAATCGCACTACTCGTTTCAAGCGCTACCGCGCGTTCGATTGTATGCTCAAGTTCCCTGACGTTGCCTGGCCAGGAATAGTTCTCCAGTAACCGCATTGCCTGCTCGCTGACGGTTAGTGTCCGCCCTGCCTGAGCGCAAAACTTTTCAACGAAATGGCTGGTCAACTCGGCTACGTCTTCGAGCCGATCACGCAACGCGGGAAGTTCAATTGGGATCACGGAGATGCGATAAAACAGATCTTCGCGAAATGTACCCTCCTTGACCATACTAGCCAGATCGCGGTTGGTGGCCGCTACGACGCGCGTATCTACAAGCGTCTCTTCGGTAGCCCCCACTGGCCGGAGCCTGCGTTCCTGCAGCACCCGCAAAAGTTTTACCTGCATCGCGGGGGACATCTCGCCGATCTCGTCGAGAAAGATAGTTCCGCTATTTGCGGCTTCAAAGAGACCTTTGCGATTCGAGTTTGCCCCGGTAAACGAACCTTTCACGTAGCCAAAGAGTTCTGATTCGAGCAAGGTTTCGGTGAAGGCGCCGCAATTAATAGAAACGAATGGCTTCTCAGCGCGTGGGCCCAGGTCGTGTATGGCCCGGGCAACCAGTTCTTTGCCAGTCCCTGATTCTCCAGTAACCAGCACTGTCGCCTGCACCTGGGCCACGGTCTCAATCATCTGGTAGAGCGCCTGCATGCTGGGAGATCTACCTATGATATTGCCGAGTTGTCCGCGCTCACGCTGGCCCTGAATCAGGACTTTATTCTCTTCGAGGAGCGCTTCCTTCTCCTTAACGAGCGAGATTTTCGCGAGCGCGCGCGCGACGATCTCCTTCAGCAGATCGTTGTCGAAAGGCTTCTGCACAAAATCGTAGGCCCCCAGCAAGAAAGCCTCACGCGCCGTCTCCACACTGGCAAAAGCCGTCATCATGATCACTTCGACTTCCGGTCGCAGTTCGCGCGCCGAACGCAGCAGCTCAATCCCGCTCATGTCAGGCATTCTGACGTCAGAAAGGATCAGATCGACCGGCTCCTCGCGCAGCAGATTCATGGCTTGACGGCCGCGCTCCGCCACTCTCACCTCGTGACCCTCGCGCTGAAATAGATGCGTCAAAAACTGACGCATTCCTAATTCGTCATCAACAATAAGAAGATTGGACATAAATCAAGAATACAGAAGTCAGCGGTCAGGAGCCAAAGTCAGGAGTCAGAATGACTCTTGACTCCTGACCTCTGACTTCTGACTTCTCGCTTGGTAACTCAATCGAAATCGTCGTGCCCTCGCCCTCCCGGCTGCGGACGTTGATTGTACCACCGTGCTCGCGAATGATTTGATAAACAATCGACAACCCCAAACCGGTTCCGCCAGTGGTTGAGGAGAAGGGCTCAAACAGGTGTTCTACTTGAGTGGGTGACATGCCACGGCCATTGTCAGAAAACGTGATACGCAGTCTGTTGCTTGCATCGCGGGATAGCTCGGTTCGCAGTGTTCCGCCGTCAGGCATGGACTGCAGCGCATTACGTGCGAGGTTCCAAAAGACCTGCTGGAGCTGTTCGGCGTCGGCGTCCGCCATCAATGGCCCTCCGGCGAGATCTTCTTCGATAGTTTGCCTGTCATTGATTTCGGGACTATAGCGCAGCAGAGTGAATGTTTGATGAAGCAACTCGCCGACGTCAACCTGCGAATGAACGATCGAACGCGGCCGTGCATAATTCAAGAAGTCAGTAATGATTCTGTTGAGCCGATCAGACTCGCGAAGAATAATCTCCATTAGTTTCGCTTCGGAGTTTGCGCTTTTCATCTCCTGTTGAAGCATCTGAATTGATCCGCGCATTGCGGCCAGAGGGTTTCTTATCTCGTGAGCGATTGAAGCAGCCATGCGTCCGATCGCGGCGAGCCGGTCCTGCCGCCGGGAAGTTTCTTCCAGGGCGCGAATCTGTGTCAGGTCCTGGAAGGTGATCACCATACCGGTGGTTTCGCCTGTTTCAGAAGACAGCGGCGAAATACTGAAGCCGAGCCGCAACCGCAAGCCCTCGGCTGTCAAACAATCAGCTTCAAAGCGCGGGCTCGTTTCACCAATGTTGGACGCACGCACGGAATCTCTAATATGCCCTTTCATCTCGCCGAAGAGAATGGAGGCATACTGACCACGAACATCATCTTTGTCATAGCCGGTGATCTCGGCGGCAGCAGCATTGAAAGTGTAGATGCGACCCTGCAAGTCTGTAGTAATCACGCCGGAGCGAATCGACTCGACTATCCGTTCGTGGACCACGCGAAGATTCGCAAGAGACTGCGTTGCAGCCATCAAGCGAACGTCCGAGCGCGACCTTTCTTCTGCCAGGCGTGCTGAGAGCAGGCCTACAACGAAAAAGGCTATGTTGAAGAGGCCGACGGATTGGATTGTTCGCGGCAGCGAGTTATCAAGCGTCTGCCTTGCCGGGTTCGCAGCCAACTCAAGTATGGCGGCAAAAGCGCAACCGGTAAATGCAACAGCGCAGCCGACTGATAACACTATTACGTCTCGCCTTCCGAGAAACAAACTGGCGAAGGCGATGATCACGATGTATAGCGCAGTGTAGGGCGAATTGATTACATCAGAAGTCCAGACGAGCCAGGTCACCAGGAAAATATCCAGGGCAAACTGGACTCGAGCCTGTAATAACCACGCTTGACTAAAGCGATGGGCCAGCGAGTAGATGACTGTAAGGCAGACGACGAGCGTAAGAGGCGGAAGTGCTTTATTCCAGGATTGCTGCCCGGTTCGGTTGGTCCAGACTGTACTGGCCACCAGCAACAACAGCGCGGCCGCGAGCCGCCCAAGAATCAGCCACCAGAGCTTTTGCCCCGGAGGGTTGCGTTTTTCGAGTCTTTCTTGCGGGGCCGCCATCGGATCCCAAGCCTATCACAGAGCGCTATAATCAATCGTCCGCCAGTCGATTTAGAGCGTCGCCAAATATGCGATAAGTCGTCCAGTCATTCATTTGCACGGCGCCTAGTCCCTGGTAGAAACTGATAGCAGATTCGTTCCAGTTCAACACCACCCATTCCATGCGCCAGCAGCCTCGGGCCTTGGCAACTCTAGCCAGATAACTGAGCAGCTCCCGGCCAAATCCCTTACCGCGAGCCTCGGGCTTCACGTAGAGATCTTCGAGATACATCGCGCGCAAACCTACAAATGACGAGTAGGTGTAAAAGAATACGGCATAGCCCACCGGCACATCGCCTTCATACGCAATGACAGCGTGAATATCGCGTTCTTCACCGAAAATAGTTCGCCGAATGCGGCCTTCATTATTTTCGACCCGGTCCAGGTGCTTTTCGTATTGTGCAAGTTCGCGAATGAATTGAAGAATCAGCGGAATATCTTGTTCAGTCGCCTCTACGATCCGCAGCGATACAGGTGATGTCACCGTTCCCTCCTTACGACTATCCTGAAGTCAATGGATTCAAGGACACGAGTTGCACGGCGAGTAACTCGGATGATTCTGTTCAAGTTCGATACAACTACACGTCGGCAATTTTGGCGAACCTAATGATCTAAAAGCGTACCAAAAAGGGCTCGCTCACCGCTAAACCATTTCTTCCTTAAGACGGTCTCATAACACTCGTATACTGCTATAGTGAAGGATTAGACGAGGGGGGAATAGATGACTGAATCGACTGTTGCTTATACTGACCTACCTGGAAGTGAAGAAGCTGGCACATTTGTTGGTGGTGAAATCTCAAAGGGTCTTAGAAACCAAGCGCCTGACGCGCTGATCGTATTTGCTTCTTCAAAATACAACTACTCAGAGTTGCTGCAGGCAATCGAGCAAACGTGTCGCCCAAAGATTATTGTGGGCTGCTCCTCAGCAGGGGAGTTTATCAATAACGCGCAGGGAGAAGGCTCCGTCTCCGCCGTGGCAATTCGCTCATCGGACATCCACTTTGCAGCCGGCCTCGGTACCGAGTTGCGCAGGGACCGCGGTGCCGCCGCTAAACAGATCGTTTCATCCTTTACGGGGTTGGATTCCCATAAGTATCTGTTTCGTTCCGCCTTAGTTCTGACTGATGCCCTTGCCGGTTATGCCGATAACCTCGTCGAACAGCTCAACCTGCAAACCGCAGGCACCTATCAACTCTTTGGTGGCGGCGCTGGGGACGATGCAAAATTCAGCCAGACACATGTCTTCTATGGTACCGAAGCATATCCTGACGCTGCAGTCGCGCTCGAAATACTATCCAACAAACCATTGGGAATTGGAGTGAGTCACGGGTGGCAGCCGGCCAGCGCTCAAATGCGTGTAACCGAGGCTGATGGTATGCGCCTGATCAGCTTAAACGCCTCGCCTGCTGTGGAAGCATTACAAGAATATGCCGAAGCCACGAAACAGAACTTTGATTTAGAAAACCCGGTGCCTTTCTTCCTGCATAATGTGCTTGGTATTGATACAGGGGATGGCTTCAAACTCCGCGTGCCCCTTTCAGTAAACCCGGACGGCTCCATCTTGTGTGCCGCAGATATTCCGACTGGTGCAGTTGTGCGTGTTATGAAAACGACTGCTTCGTCCGCGGCGGAAGCTGCATCACACGCAATTCAGGGTGCAGTGCAACAGCTTAAGGGGAATAAGCCGAAGTTGGCTTTGTTCTTTGATTGTGTGGCTACTCGCCTACGAATGGGCGGTGAGTTTGGCCTGGAGATGCAAGCCATTCAAGAAGCGCTTGGGTCAACGATGTATGCGGGTTGTAATACTTATGGCCAGATAGCGCGGGCGGACGGGCAATTCAACGGCTTTCATAATTGTACGGCAACCGTTTGTGTGATCCCTGAGTAGAGTCTAATAAGGATTGAATGCTGCCACAAACACGGACGCTAGTCGTGGCGCTAATCGACCTCCCAGGTCGGCGGGAGGCTGCGCGTCGATTGGGAGAATATCTTGGCGCCGTGGATCTCATTATCTTCGTCGCTGATTCAGAGATTGGCGTGTCCCTTCCGGCACTCGGTTTCCCGCAAACTCTTCCCAATGGCCGCATTTGGCGAAGGTTTATTGATGAGTGCGTCAAGGTCGGACACTGCGAAGGCGAGGTTCCCTTAGTGGAGGCTGAAAGAATGGTGCCCGCGGCTGGACTCGCCGCGGAAGATGGAACCGTGCTGGTCCTGCTGGGTGGAGAACCGCGCTTCAATGAACTGGAAGAGATTAGTTTGCTACTGCCCTTTGTAGGCGCATCTTTTCGTGCCGAGCGATTGGCCCTGACAGCGGCGGCTAATCTGCTTACGGCCAGACAAACTACCGCTGAGGGGCGGGCACTCGCGGAAAAACTGCAGCTTACCCGTTCAGAATTGCAGCAGGCCCTGATTGCGGCGGAGGCAGCGGCCCACGCCAAGGACGAATTCCTGGCTGTCGTTTCACATGAACTTCGTACCCCACTCAATGCCATACTCGGATGGGCGCGAATGCTGCGGGTCGGTAAACTGGATCCAGAGAGTGTGATTCACGCCGTGGAGACAATCGAGCGGAATGCAAAGTCACAAACAAAACTTATTGAAGACCTCCTTGATTTTTCGCGCATCATTTCTGGCAAGCTACGGCTTGACGTTGGCCCAGTAGAACTTGCCTCGGTCGTTGAAGCTGCGGCTGATGTTGTACGCCCCGCGGCCGATGCCAAAGAGATTCGCCTGCAAATAGTCCTCGATCCCAGGGCCGGTCCCGTTCCAGGCGATCCTGAGCGCTTACAACAAATGATGTGGAACCTGCTCTCAAACGCCGTTAAATTTACGCCCAAGGGGGGGCGTGTGCAGGTGCGTCTTGAGCGTATTAACTCCCATGTTGAAATCACGGTGAGCGATACCGGCGAGGGCATCAGCGCCGAGTTTCTGCCGCTCGTGTTTGAGCGTTTTGTACAGGCGGATAACACCACGACAAGGAGGCATGGCGGCTTGGGGCTGGGGCTGGCAATCACGCGGCACCTGGCAGAACTCCATGGGGGAACTATCAGCGCCGACAGCGCGGGAGAGGGGCAGGGCGCTACTTTCACATTGATGTTGCCAGTGATGAGTGTTCATGGGCCGGCACATCAACCAACTACCTCAGACCAACAGCCGTTTATGGGTGGACCTAATGAGCGTCACGCAGTGTTGCCGCGGCTCGATGGACTGCACGTGCTCGTAGTAGATGATGAGCATGACGCGCGTCGCTTATTGAATACCGTGCTTACACAAAGTGGGGCCAAGGTAACTGCGGTGGCAACGGTGGCTGACGCCCTTGAAAAGCTACAGCTGATAAAACCAGATTTGCTCGTTAGCGATATTGAGATGCCAAATGAGGACGGGTATTCGTTGATTCGCAAAGTGCGATTACTGGAAAAGGCACAAGGTGGCTTAACTCCCGCCATTGCTCTGACGGCGCACGCAAGATTTTCGGACCGTATGCGTGCACTCACCGCAGGGTATCAAATGCACTTGCCAAAACCCGTCGAGCCTATGGAACTGGTTACTGTAATTGCAAACCTCCGGGTAGTGTCGTGAGTGAAAGCTCGCAACCCGCTCTTCTTGTTGGGTCCCACATTGCTCACCGCGTCGATATACTAAACTGATACCTGCGGGTCAGTAACCTCGACCCTGTTACCTCGCAAAAATGAAACGCTCCGGAATCGCAGACCTTCCCCTTCACGGTGGCCGAGTCCCGCAATGGCTTGCGGAACGGATGATCCGACTCGGCACCGCCATAACCGAAAACATCGTTCATGACTACGGCACGTCCGCCTTTCTCTCGCCGATCTATTGCAGAGAATCGCGGCTTCGATGGTGAAGCCCTGGTCCGCACGAGTCGACTTACCGCGCGCGTCGACAACAATGCAATCGCCGACGGGTTTCAGATTTACCTCCACAATTTCGTCGTGACCTCGAATGGCGAGTGGGCCGTCGTGCAGCAGGGTCTGAACGATCGAAGTGGAATGGCTCGGCGATATCACTGGCACTCGGCATCGGTAGGAGATTTTGTCGCCGAACCGCACACGGGAATAGTTGGCGAGCATCAGGGCACGATCATGAATCTTGTCGACGCTCAAGCCAGACCTGCGCAAACTGCGCTGCTCGAAATAGCGCGCGAACATCCGGAGAGGACTCTCAAAACTCTAACGTCTGCCCTTTCCCACTCTCGTCACCTGCGGCTGTCCGCTCATCACGACGTTCGTACGGCGAATGTAAATCTGAAACGCCTTGCCGCCGTGCTCGCTGTCGCCTACGAACGCGAGCTTCACAACTTCGCCGAACTACTGCTCCTGGAGAAACTTGGTCCACGCACTCTTCAGTCGCTCGCGTTAGTTGCCGAGGTTATTCACGGCGCTCCGAGTCGCTTCTCCGATCCCGCGCGGTTTTCATTTGCGCAGCAAGGACCGCCATCCATTTCCGGTGCCGCTGAAGACGTACGACGAATCCCTCAATTTCCTTCGCACCTCACTCGATGCTGCCAAGCTTGGCAACAATGACAAACTCGAAGGGTTCCGCCGCCTCGAACGCTTCGTTAATGCGATCGAAAACAAACGCGAACCCGAAGCCGATTTTTCGCGGTCATTGCCCACGAAAAGGCAATCTCTTCGTCGCTCAACGGCCGTTCCGTTTTCGATGACAAGCCAAGGCAGCGCGCCGGAGACAATCCCGGACAGCGTTCCATCTTCTGATTCGGACGAATATTTCCCGTGTTTCCAACCACGTAGTGGTCGCATGTTTATAGCCATCGGTTCGCCAGAGACACTCACTCCTCTGGGAGTGAAATGTGTCTCGCGGCTGGACGACACATTGAACTCCTAACGGAGTTCTTGCGTCTCACAGGTCACATGCTATAAACATGGAACTCCTAACGGAGCTCCAGGCGCAGAATTCGGAATGTCCATAACTCCAGTCCACCGACTTCCCGTCGGTAGTATTGAGAACCCAAATTTGGCTCCTCCAGTACCTGATTGAAGGATACGATGCGCCGGAGAATCGTTGCCGGACTTTTCGCCGGCAGCCCATCGATGCGAACAAAACATGGCAATCATTTTTCACATCACTAGACGCGAAGCATGGGATAAAGCCGAAGGGGAAGGAGTCTATCGGTCGGAAACGTTCCCGACTGAAGGATTTATTCACTGCTCGACGAGTGACCAGGTTGTTCAGGTTGCTAACATTCGGTTTCGTGGCCAGAGAGGAATTGTGCTGCTCGGCATTGACACTGAAAGGGTCTCAGCAGACATCCGTTACGAAAATCTGGAGGGTGGGGAGCAAATGTTCCCGCACATCTACGGCGAGATAAACGTTGATGCGGTAATGCGAGTGTGGGAGTTCGAGCCAGGAGGCGATGGCTTTTTCAGTCTGCCGTCAGTTTCGGCATGAGCCCAATTTGAAAGCAAGAATCGGAGTGCGAGGGAAACGGGCTAGCTGCTAACGTGCCTCGTGGCAGTTGTAAACAGTAGTCAATCGGGAGGCAGGCATGAACGCAGTAGCCAGGCTAACAACGCCCATTGCCCCTAATGAGTCGCCTAAGAGCATTGCCGAACGAGTCAGGGCGATCAATTGGGAGCAGGTTTCGCAAGAGCTCGACGAACAAGGTAGTGCGATGGTTGAGCACCTTCTTTCTCCGGCGGAATGTGAGACCGCGGCAGCGTTGTACTCCAGGGATGAGATTTTCCGCAGCCGCGTCGTGATGGAACGGCATGGTTTCGGCCGTGGAGAGTACAAGTATTTCAGTTATCCGCTGCCTGATCTCATCATGCGCATACGAACAGGCGTCTATCCGCATCTGGTTGCGAGCGCCAATCGCTGGAATAGCGCAATGGGTATAGGTGTTAAGTATCCGGAGCAGCACACGGACTTCATTGCGCGTTGTCACCAGGGTGGGCAAGTAAAACCAACACCACTCATGCTTCAGTATGGGACGGGCGATTACAACTGCCTGCATCAGGACCTGTACGGCGATCATGTTTTCCCGCTGCAGCTCGCCGTTTTGTTGTCTGAACCTCAAAAGGACTTCACGGGCGGCGAATTTGTGATGACGGAGCAGCGACCGCGTATGCAGTCGCGGCCGATAGTTGTGCCACTGCTACAAGGGGACGGCGTCATTTTCGCGGTTCACAATCGCCCTGTGCGGGGCACACGCGGTGTCTATCGCGTAAACCTGCGGCATGGGGTCAGTCGCGTCCGTTCAGGTCATCGACTGACGCTCGGTGTGATTTTCCATGATGCCCTATAAGAGCGGGACTGCCGCTCTACAGGAAACGAGTAGGTAGCACAAGTGAATCATTCAAAAATAGACGACGATGACCGTTGGTTTTCGCTGAGAGGTTTCGACATATCGATAAAATGGCACGGCAGCTTTGTTTCCAGGTCCGTCGGAAAGGGAGAAGTCCCGGTCTCGACGTATCCTCGTCTGCGATAAAAGGCAGGCAGGTTCTCCCGGAGATTGACGATCTTAATATCCATGAAGCTAAGGCCGAGCCCACGGCAGTAGTCTTCTGCCGCTTCCATGAGCACGGATCCCAGGCCGGACTGCTGCTTACCGGGATCTACGGCGAGCAGCCCGAGATAAGATCTGTTGCCGCGAGGCTCGACGTACACGCAGCCAAGAAGAATGCCTCCGCTTTCAGCCAGCAGGAACTTTCCGGTAGCGAGGAAGCTCAGGACGCTTTTTACGTCAATACGATCCTTGTCAATGAAAAACCCCTCAGCGCCACGAAAGGCGTAGTTGATAACGGTTGTGATCCCTTCCGCATCCTCGCGTTTAGCGATTCGTACTTGCACAGAGCTGATCATGAGCGCATTGAAATTACTAGTAGTGATCCGGAAACTCTAGTCTACAGATTGAGATTGCGACTTCATCAAAGTATAAACAGACGCCGACAAAGATGTAACACCAGAGAAATGATGATTCTTTCTGCGCATCAACTAGCGCCAGCTGGCCTTCGCGTACTGGAAGCTGAGTCAAAGGAAACTTTTCATGACAGTCCTTCGAAAGGCACCCGGACCAAAGGGTCATTTCCTTTTAGGAAATTTGCCTGACTTTGGCAGCGATATGCTTGGCTTCTTTGTGAATTGCGCGCGGGAGTACGGTGATGTGGTCTCGCTCCGACTTGGGGGCTATCCTGCCTGCCTGCTTAACAACCCCAAATATTTTGAGTATGTGCTGATCACTAACCACCGCAATTTCATCAAGCACTCTTTTTTCTGGCGTCACGTGACTAGCCTCTTCGGTGAAAGTCTACTGACAAGCGAGGGCGACTCGTGGCTACGCCGGCGAAGGTTGGCGGCGCCGGCCTTTCACGGCCAGCGGGTTGAGAGCTACGGTCGGGTGATGGTGGATTACGCCGAGCGAATGTTGAGCAGGTGGCGGGATGGAGAAGTCCGTGACATCCACCAGGAGATGATGCATCTGACCATGCAGATCGTGACCAAAACCCTCTTCGACATAGAGATGACCGGCGCGGCTGCAGACGAGGTTGGGCAGGCATTCAACATGGCCACTGCAGAAGTCGGTGCCAGGTTCCGCAGGCCTTTTAAAATCCCGGAGAGCATCCCCATTCCAGGCAACTTGCGCTACCGCAGGGCCGTCCGCCGCCTCAACGAACTGGTTTACGGCATCATTAAAGAGCGCCGGGGTGATCATGGCGACCGCGGCGACTTTCTCTCAATGTTGTTGGCCGCCCGTGATGAGAATGGTAGTGCGATGTCGGATGAACAGTTGCGGGACGAAGTGATCACTCTCTTTCTTGCCGGGCATGAGACGACGGCGCTTGTCCTCACGTGGACCTGGTATCTGTTGTCACAGCATCCTGAAAAGGAAGCGAAGCTATTCGCTGAGTTGGATAGTGTTCTGGGTGGCAGAGCGCCGACCGTGAACGACATCCCGCGGTTACTGTATACGGAAATGATCGCCTATGAATCAATGCGCTTGTATCCGCCTGCTTACGCGTTTGGACGGCAGTCCCTCGCTGATTGTGAAATAGGTGGTTATCACATCGCGCGCGGGACGACACTCTTTCTTAGCCCTTGGGTGATCCATCGGGACGAAAGGTATTTTGAGAACGGGGAACAGTTCGAACCGGAACGGTGGAAGGACGATCTCATCAAGCGGTTGCCAAAATTAGCATATGTGCCCTTTGGGGGCGGACCACGCGTTTGCATCGGCAACTCTTTTGCCTTGATGGAAGCGACTCTGCTGCTGGCCACGATCGCGCGAAGTTTCAAATTGAGACTCGTTACAAATAAGGTAATGATCCCGTTTCCTTCTATCACATTGCGTCCCCTTGCCGAGATGCGAATGCAAGTTTCGGCACGGTAGTATGAGCGTAATGAGGAGAATTTTGGTGATAGGCTCAGGCGGAGCTGGTAAATCCACTTTCGCCCTACGCTTGAGTGCAATCCTCAACATGGAAGTGATCCACCTGGATTCTCTCTACTGGACTTCTGGATGGGTGGAAATGCCGAAGGACAGGTGGAGAGCAGTAGTCGAAGAGTTACTCCAACGTGATTCGTGGATTATAGACGGCAACTATGGAGG
>JBPCIQ010000033.1:0-20878 GCA_051006135.1 Pyrinomonadaceae bacterium
AGTTATGTCGAAACCGGGCAAGCAGCTTATGAGCAGAAATATCAACAACGACGCCTTAAAGGAATGCAAAAACAAGCACTTGCGATGGGTTATCAGTTAGTTCCCATCAACTGAGTTTCTAAGAAGCAAAATGTCAATTCGGTGCCGAAACAAAGGGAAACGACATTTAACTCCTGACGGAGCTGATTATTGCTCTTGGTTCTGGCTACAAACATTAAGCTCCTACGGAGCAACAGTAAGCTGGTTTGTGTTATTTTTGGTCGGATTAAATGCTGCTCTGAGTCTCCGTCGTACTTAGTTTTTCTGCTCCTCCAAAATCTGTTGCAGGTCATTCGGAAATTCCGCGATGTGCAACTGCCTCATCTCCATCTCATTGCCGTCTTTCAGGATGATATTGTTTTGCTTGCCCCAGGTTTCGTCGTAGTTGGGATAATCAATTCTGCTGTGTGCCCCGCGACTCTCCTTCCGCTCGAGAGCGCTACGAGCCACCGCCTCCGCAACGATCAGCATCGCTTTCAGATCGCGGGCCAGGTGCCACCCTGGGTTGAAAAGTCGAGAGCCTTCAACTCGCACTCTCGCACCGCGCTCTTTCAGCTCGAGAATCTCTACGAGGCCCTTCTTCAAATCGTCCTCATTGCGAAAGATGCCGACGTAATTTTGCATCGCCTCCTGCAAATCCGCATGAATCTGGTAAGGACTTTCACCAGCCGGCCGCTCAAACGGCTCCAGCATTTCGCGCGTGGCTTCCAGGACGTCCTGCGCCTCTATTTCTACTGGACCCGTCTGTTTTGCATTCTCCGCAGCTGCCAGCCCCGCGCGCCTGCCGAACACCAGGAGATCGGAAAGTGAATTGCCTCCTAAACGATTTGAGCCGTGTAGTCCGGCCGCTGCCTCGCCGGCCGCAAACAAACCCGGCACGGTTGCTTGAGCTGTTTCGGCTTCCACGCGAATACCGCCCATCATGTAGTGACAGGTCGGACCAACCTCCATCGGGCCCTGCGTGATGTCAACGTCCGCCAGTTCACGAAACTGGTGATACATGCTTGGTAACTTTCTTTTCACATATTCGGCAGGCTTATGCGAAATGTCGAGATAGGCGCCACCATGCTCTGTACCGCGCCCTTCACGCACTTCGGTATAGATTGCCCGTGCTACCACGTCACGCGTCGACAATTCCATCTTCTGGGGATCGTAGCGCTCCATGAAACGCTCGCCCCCCTTATTGCGCAGTGTGCCGCCCTCGCCGCGCACAGCCTCGGTCACCAGTATTCCCTGCACACCGGGCGGCCACACCATGCCGGTGGGATGAAACTGTACAAACTCCATGTCCATCAACTCAGCACCCGCTTCGTAGGCGAGCGCCATCCCATCGCCGGTGTACTCCCACGAGTTTGAAGTTATCCGCCAGGCCTTACCAATGCCGCCTGTGGCAATCACGATCGATTTCGCTTTGAAGACAACAAACCGTCCTGTCTCGCGCCAGTATCCCAGCGCACCTGACACACGCTCACCATCTTTCAGCAAACGCGTGATGGCACATTCCATGTAGACATCGATGCCAAGATGGACACCACGGTCCTGCAAGGTGCGAATCATCTCCAGACCTGTCCGATCGCCGACGTGACAGAGACGTTTGAAGGTATGTCCGCCGAAGGCTCGCTGCAGGATCTCGCCGTCGCTGGTACGATCAAAGAGCGCGCCCCATTGCTCTAACTCGCGCACTCGCTCGGGAGCCTCAACGGCGTGAATCTGCGCCATGCGCCAGTTGTTCAAAAACTTTCCACCCCGCATCGTATCGCGAAAATGCGTGCGCCAATCATCAGCCGCATCCACATTCGCCATGGCCGCGGCGATGCCGCCTTCGGCCATAACAGTGTGCGCCTTGCCCAGCAGCGACTTGCAAACAACAGCCACAGTCGCGCCTTGCGCGAGAGCTTCGATGGCGGCGCGCAAGCCTGCACCACCGGCACCGATGATCAGCACATCATGTTCATGAGTCTCAAACTTTTCGTTCACAGCAATCTCAGATCCTGAATCGAGCCGCTCGCGACTAATCGGATATATAGATCGGCGAGACCAACTGAGAACAAGCTCAGCCAGGCAAACAGCATGTGGTGCTCATTGAGAAAACTGGTACCACGCCACGCCGTGTGCCGCGGTTTGCCAAAAGAGACACACGAGAAGCAATCAACCTTGCCGCCGACGATATGTCGCAGCGAGTGACATGAGAAAGTGTAAAACGAAAGCAGAACAATATTGGCAAGTAACACGAGCGAGCCAAGACCGACGCCGAAGTGTCCGTCGAACCAGAAGGCATGTAGAGCGTCGTACCAGAGAATAATCAGGAAGATGAGTGCCACGTAGAGGAAATAACGGTGGAGATTCTGCAGGATGAAAGGGAATGCGGTTTCACCTTTATATTTGCGTGTATGTGATTCACCTACGCTGCACGCAGGCGGATCGAGAAAGAATGCGCGATAGTAAGCCTTGCGGTAGTAGTAACAGGTTGCGCGAAAGCCAAGCGGCGCCCAGAGAATCAGTAGGGCCGGCGAGAGGGGCCACCAACTGGGCTTGATCAGTGGAGAATAGAAGGGAGAAAGGTAAGGACCAAATTCATAATACTCACCTTCGAAGGCCCGCCAGGTTGCATAAACGCTAAACCCGCCGAGAACGATCATTACGGGGACTAGTTCAAGCCACCAAGCATCTGGTCGCATGGTGGCGCCAAAACGACCGCGCTGCACTGTCGTGCTAGATCCAGCCATGAAGGTATCTCCGTGCCATGGGTCTCAGTGCTTGATTTCGGCTCCAGGAAACCAACTGCAGAGATACGGAGCACACTGAGAAAGCAATGGGATTGCCGGAAAGAATAACCCCTGCTCGGCCAAAACTCGAACTTTCAAAACACCGATCCCTTGTCGCCTCCCAGCATCGCCTTGCGCACGAGTGGGATTGGCGGGCCACCGTACTTGAGAAACTCATCATGAAAAGTTTGCCAGGCTTGTTTGCCACCACGTGATGCAGTCCAGTCTTCGCGCAGCTTCCTTATGACCAGTTTTCCCATTGTGTAGTTGAGATAGGCTGGGTCGAAGCTGCCGCGGGCCGCTTGTTGGCGAGCAGTGCCTGCATCCTGGAAGCCCTGTTCGCGAAACATTTGCTCAGATTCTTCCACCGTCATTGTGCCGGTGTGCATGCCGATCGCTGAAAGAAATCGGACGTTGCGCAGCAGCGCGTTCAGCAGCTGCCCAATGTGGGTTTCCGGATCGCCATCTGCCAAGCCCGCATCCCAGATCATTTCTTCCGTGTAATGCGCCCAGCCTTCGGCAAACGCATATCCGACGAAGACCTGGCCAAATTTTGAAGGCGACCGGTTGGCGTGCAAGAACTGTAGAAAGTGTCCGGGCCAGACTTCATGGACTGAAGTGAAAAGCAGATTCGCCCGACCAGGCAGGTAAGCTTCCTTCTCCTGCTGCGACCAGGAGGGATCAGGCGGCGCGATGTAATAAGTGGAAGGCAAACCCTTCTCGTATGGTCCGGGAATATTGATGTAGGCAAAGTTCCAGCGGCGATAGGCAGGAGCCTCGGCGACGAGGGCCTCTTCCGTTCCTGGAATAGTGACAATCTTCTTCTCCGCAATGAATGCCTTGAGATCAGTGAGCTGCTTGCGGGCCATTTCAACCGGGCCCCCGGTGGGCTTCACAGCTTCCGCTTTTGCGACACACTCAGTGAGCGATTGACCGGGCGCATACTTTGCACATGCCTCGCGCAACGCCGCTTGATTACGATCAAGATCGCGCCGGCCGACACTCTCGAGCTCATCCAACCTGACCTCGACGCGTTCAGTAGCTCTGAGCATCTCGCTAAACTTTTCCGCCCCCAGCGCGAAGGTGTTGGTCGCGCCCGCCTCCTGCGATTTGAACCACGCGTCCGTATCCTTCATCGCCGTGATGGCCGCGTTATTGGCATCGCGAAAGTCTTTTTGCAGTTGCTCGTCCTTTACCGAAGCAAAGACTCCAGGCACGTCCTTCTCGTAAAAAGAAACCAGGCCACCGAAGGTTGTGTGACCAATGTTGACGTAGGTCTTCGGCAGGGGCGTGCGCAAATTCTTGCGAATCTGTTCGAGAGCAATGGGAACCGATCGTGCATAGTTAGTGTAAGCGCGGAGACGTTGCTCGAGCGGCGCGTAGGGGCGCGATACGTAAACGTCCGGATCGATCGCGTCTGCATAAAACTGCGGATTGCGATAAGGCCACTCAGCCGATTCCAGCCAGAAGAGGTCAGCATCTACAACTGATCCTACGTAGTCGCGCTCGAAGCGTTGCCGCTCGTCCAGGGCTGAGTCTTTGAAAGACCGCAGGCGTTCTTTCAACGCACGCAGCCGCTGAATCTCATTCTTGATCCCGTCGGCGCTCCAGTCAGGCAATTTGCCGTCAAACTCATGCCTCCCGGCGCGCACGGCAAAGTCAGGATGGGCCACGAAATACGCATCGAGAAATTCGTTCAGATATCCCGGCCAGTCTCTTGACTGAGCTCGGCCCTGTGAACGTTGCTCTTGCCTGTGGGATCGCTCACATGCTGTCATGGTTAAGATCACAATGAACGCCAGTGCCGCTCGTACCGATAGGACTTTCGCCCTGGTCCTCGCTGTCATCTACTTGCCTTTCGCTAAAAGTTAGACGACAAGAGTGTATGAAACAGATCGGAAAACTGGCAAGGGAAAGGTTGAGCGGCTGGTGTCCTTGTTTAGAAGACAAGTGAACGATTCACCAAATCACACTAAGCAACACTAAGCTCTTCATGAAATTTCGTGTGATTTCGTGGATCGGTTCCATTCACGAAGCGAAAGCACTGGACTTCAGACAAGGACACTGCGAGAAAGTCAAATGACTCGAGCTGGTCTGTAGTATACTCACGCCGCTTAACCAGGTATTGGGCAACTTGAACTCGAACCTTAGTGCTTTGTGGCTTCGCTAATATGCGAGTATTAGGAATCGATCCAGGTAGTGGAACTACAGGATGGGGCGTCATTGATGGTGACGCTCGGCATTACCGCCTGGTCGAATTTGGCGCGATCAAATCCAGAGCCGGTCAGAAGTTTCCCGCGCGGTTGGCTCAGATCTGCCTGGGCATTGAGGATGTTATTTCGCGGCACAAGCCGGATGCTTGCGCCATTGAAGACGGTTTTCTCGCTACAAATGTTAAGGTGACTTTAAAACTGGGCCAGGTGCGGGGCGTCGCAATGCTGGCCGCCGAACGAGCAGCGCTCGACATTCACGAATACTCACCTCGGCTTGTTAAGCAATCAGTTGTCGGGTATGGCAATGCTGAAAAGCATCAGGTCCAGGAGATGGTTCGAGTTTTGCTGTCGCTCACGAGCTTGCCCGAACCTCAGGATGCCGCGGACGCTCTCGCGGTAGCAATATGTCATTTCCACCATGCTGGGTTCGCTCAACGCATTCTCGCCTCGGACGCGCGAATGAAGCTCGCAGCTTTGGCCGCCACTCGCCGGGCTGTGTCCCGTTAAGCTCGGCACGCTAACACGAGCGCCAGAGTCTTCTTACAACCTCACTTTGCAAAGGAGGCAGAACCATGAAAGTTTCCTCACCACTCGTTCGAAGTTTTTCCATCCTACTACTTTTAATAGCTTCTTTTCTTATCTGTCAATCGGCCGCATTGGCCCAAAAGCGCCGTCCGCCCCGAGGTGGCCGTATCGCGGTTGTGGTTGACGAACGACTCTCAGCGCTACGTGAGTCGCCCGAACTCTCAGGAAAACTGTTACAGCGGATTAGTCGCGGTCGCTTAGTGGCCGTTCGTGGCGAGCGACGCACTCGCGCCGGCATTGTTTTTGATCGGGTAAATCTCACAAGCCGGACCTGGGGTTGGGTGCAACGCGATGCTCTGATTGCACTGTCACGTAAAGGCGAGGACGAAAAACTGCTTCGTCTGATCAGGGTCTCTGAAGACTTCGATCGTATTGCCCGTGCAAAGATCTTTCTGGACTCTTTTCCGCGGTCGGCTTTACGTCCCGCGGTGCTACTGCTCTACGGTGATACTGCCGAGGCAGCTGCCGGCAAGCTTTCACGCGATGCCTCCCGTCGGCTGCCCGTGGACCAGCTGGTCTCTGTTGGCACTCCAGAGTTTTCTTATTTCTTAAACTATACTGGGCTGGACCGTTACAACCGTCAGGGAGTTAGGTTTGTTTTCGATCGAGAAAACAAGAGGTTTCATTACGACGGCGCCAGCTGGAGCGAAATAACCCGACGCCACCCGCGCAGTCCTGAGGCGACTGAAGCACGCAAGCGACTTGCTGGAAGCGGCCCGGGGACCGCAGGCGTCTCGCTCGTCAACGAGCCGTAGGCGAGGAATTGAGTCGATTGATTGTTAACGTTCGTCAGAGTGAGCAGCGTGTCCGACAGGCGGTACCGTCTTAATTTTCTCGTTCCTTTCTGGTTTTGTTTGCTGTAAAAGAACCGACCAAAACGATCCACGAAATTACACCAAGCCGACACGAAGTCTGTTAGTGTCATTTCGTGTGAGTTCGTGGATCGTGTCTAACGCCACCTTGGTTGTTAAGGCCTGGCTGCTTGAATTAGGAACTACTCCACACCAGCGAGAAAAGTTTTAGCTAGATTGTATGATATCGTCGGCAGAGGATAGAGGTTGTTCTTAAGTAAAAAACTACCATGGATACTAACTTCGATGTTGTTATTGTTGGCGCTGGACCTGCGGGTCTGAGCGCGGCTTTAATTCTTGGACGGTGCCGCCGTCGCGTACTCATCTGTGATGCCGGGCACCCGCGCAACGCGGCATCGCAAGCGCTACACGGATACCTTACTCGCGATGGCATAGAACCTACGGAGCTACTGCGAGTTGGTCGCGAACAGTTGCAGCCTTACACCACGGTCGAAGTTCGTGCAGATGAAGTCACTGCCGCGCGCCGCGCTGATGCAGGATTCGAGATTACTATCAATAAAGACGAAACTGTTTCCTCGCGAAAGCTCCTACTTGCCACCGGCGTAATTGATTGCCTGCCCGATATCGAGGGGCTGAAACAGTTTTATGGGCGCAGTGTCTTTCATTGTCCCTACTGCGACGGTTGGGAGTTACGGGATCAACCGATTGCTATCTACGGTAGGGAAAACCGTGGTTTTGGTTTGGCCCTGGAACTTACGGGATGGAGCAGAGACCTCACTCTCTGCACTGATGGCCCAGCGGAATTGTCAGTAGCCGAGCGCAAACAATTGCTGGAGCTGAACATTCAAGTGCGGGAGGAGCGAATCGCCCGCCTCGAAGGAAATGACGGATTGCTTAAACAGATTGTCTTTGCCAATGGTGAGACGCTGGCGCGTCGCGGCATGTTTTTCAACACCGGTCAGGATCAGCGATGCGACTTAGCTGCGAGACTCGGATGCGAGTTCACCGAGCGTGGAGCAGTGCGCACCGGGGATTATGAAATGACGAACGTGCCCGGTCTTTTTGTTGCGGGCGACGCGTCACGCGCTGTCCAACTGGCGATTGTTGCGGCAGCGGAAGGCGCCGAAGCTGCCTTTGCAATCAACAAAGCACTGATCAAGGAAGATTTAACTCAACTGAGCAAGCCGGAGAGCAGCATAACGGAAATCTAATGCGCTTGCGCATCTTCATGGAAGAGGCCGCTCCAGGCTTGGCGGGCCAGTGCGAGCCACTCATCGCGGGTAATCCCACTGTGGAAATCCTCGTAATTGAATTTTCCTAAATGTGGCGGCATCATAAAGTCATAAGCCGGCGGTCTACGAAATTTCTCCGGACCTAAGGGGTTTAACTTTAACGCTTCTCGCTGAGTTGCGAAGCATTCGAACATGCGCCGCTTCAAGTCGCAAGCTTCCTGATCGAGTATCAGAGTGGTAGTTTCCCGACCGGCGCTGGGCAGAAAATCAAGCACCCTCGCTCTTCCATCCTTGCTGGGATGCAAAGCCATTTCGAAGACTGTAGGCGGAGCAAAACCATTGCGCTCTAACAAGCGCACGGCGGCATGCGTCGCAAAAGCAGCCGAATCGTGGTCGGGATGCCCGCCTTCGTAAGGCTGAGTAATGACGATGTCCGGAGCAGTCTGCTGCAGAAACGTGGTGATTCGTTTTGCCAGGTCCGACAAGAAATGTGGTGCGTAATAATCAATGCCAGCGAGTTCCACTATTCGATCGGCCTGCACGTTCGCAACCGCCAGGGCTGAGAGGCATTCTCTGCGTCGGGCCTCGGCATAGTCCGCCGGATGGTCGAATCCCGCCTCCTCCGACACCCTGCTATTAAGTGGTGCGCCATCCGTCAGGTGAACGATACTCACATCATTTAGTTTGGAGATCAGAGCTCCGGCCCCAATCACTTCATCGTCGGGATGAGCAACAATCACGGAGCAACGAGATTGGGGAGCCAATCCCCGCGTGCCAAAAAGACTGGTATAGGCTGATCGACTTGTCCTCTTGTATAGCCTGCCTAAGACGGCAAATTCCGGAAGAATGATCTCGTGAAGGCTCCCTGTGTTCCCTAAAAACCTGCCCTCCTCCGATTCATGTGCTACTTGCCGTGACATCTACCGTTAACATACACAACACGCATACCAGAGTCAGAGAGCAACCTGTTAAGGGCAAAACTGCGCTGCGCAGGGTAAACCTGTCCTAGTGCTGGTCATCGGTGACCCGTTAGCGTGCAGATCCCTACTGGGAATCGCTGCAGAGATTTCTCTGAGCCGGTGACGGATCTGGCCGGTTAACCACTACTGGCACAGTGGCGAATTGTCAGTTTCCGGGTGCAGAAGCCATTCATGTCAATTGGTCGAAATCACACTGCCGGGGCTTTTTGTCAGGTCGCCACCTCAAAAACCTCGTGCCATGGCGAAAGCGGCCGCCGGTGAAATGATCATACTGAACTTCAGCCACGAGTTTTGTTGCCAGAGGCTCCCACTCGCTAGTTCTCTTGGTGCTCCAACGGCTTGGGCCGCCCGGTTTGTTGCCGGTAAAACCCGGCGGCTTTACTAGCGGCGCTAATTTCTTTGTAAGCGCCTTTTTTTCGGCCTCACTGAAGCTCGAGGTAAAGCCAACGTGGCTGAGCAAACCGTTCTCGTCATACAAACCAAGAAGAAGCGATCCCACAATTTTCTTGTTTGAAGCGTAACGAAATCCCCCGATCACACAGTCCGCGGTGCGCAACTTCTTAACTTTTTGCATGCCATCGCGTTCTCCCGAGCGGTAAGGAAGATCGAGTCTTTTGGCGATCACGCCATCCAGCCTCACGCTGGAATCGGACAGCCAGTCAGCAGCCAGCGCGGCGTCTAACGTTTTTGGTGAGAGTTCGATCGTAGTGTTCTTTCCAAAGTATTTCTTTGAAAATGCCTCGAGCTTTTGGCGGCGCTTCACGAGCGGCTCTTCGAAGACCGTTTTGCCGCGCTCGTCGACCAGCAGGTCAAATACTATCAATCGCGCCGGCGTTTCTCGGGAGAGTTTCTGTATTCGACTGGCGGCGGGGTGAATCCTCTGTAGCAAGTCGTCAAATGAAGGCTCTCCCTTGATGGTGATAATCAACTCACCATCGATAACAAACTGCCTGGCTTTAACCTTCGCAACTGCTTCAACGATCTCCGGAAAATAACGCCCGAGAGGCTGACCCGATTTTGATTGCAGCTCAACTGAATCGCCGTCGCTGAATGCAATGCACCGAAAGCCGTCCCACTTGGGCTCATACTGCCAGTGTGCGCCGCTGGGCATTGCCTTCACTAGAAGAGCCTCCATCGGGGCAAAAGGGGGTTTGATAGGTAAACTCATTTCAGCGCCTCTCAAGTCTTCCCTTATGCGGGAATAGATCATACAACCCAGGAAATCTAAAGTTTGAACACTAACTGTTCGCGCTTCTTACCACAATCTTTCTACAAGAATGCAATCCGGCATCTGCCTTGGTAAGAAAGATTTTCTAATACAGGGTTTAAGTGGAATTGCGCTCTTTCTGTGCTCAAAAAAGGACATGCTTGGAAAGGTTCGTACAAGAAGGTTATATAGGATGGATAGGGGTTGGTTTGTTGAGCAAGCTCTTAAGATTAAGGGAGATTCATGAAACTTGAATTAAAGGCTCTCGAAGCACAAACCGTGGTTATTACTGGCGCCTCAAGCGGAATCGGCCTGGTTACCGCGAGGAAGGCAGCAGCAAAAGGCGCGCGACTGGTATTAGCGTCTCGCAGCGAGGATGCCCTACGCAAGCTAACGGAGGAAATCAACTACGCTGGAGGTCAAGCCATTTATGCGGTCGCGGACGTCGCAAACGAAGCGGATGTGCGCAAGATTGCTACTATCGCCAGGGAACGTTTCGGAGGGTTTGATACATGGGTCAACAATGCCGGTGTTTCTATCTATGGAAGTTTGACTGAAGTGTCACTAGCAGATCACAGGCGCCTTTTCGACACCAACTATTGGGGAGTGGTCCACGGCTCGCTTGTGGCAGTCGAACACCTGCGACACAGGGGAGGCACCATTATTAACGTCGGGAGCGCTCTTTCTGATCGCGCGATACCTTTGCAGGGCGCCTATTGTGCTTCAAAGCACGCTGTTAAGGGTTTCACCGACGCTTTGCGAATGGAACTGGAGTACGAGGATATTCCTATTTCTGTGACGCTAATAAAGCCTGCAGCGATTAACACACCCTACTCAGACCACGCGAAGAATTATATGACGGTCGAGCCGCGGAACCCACCGCCGGTCTATGCGCCGGATGTGGTCGCGGAGGCTATCCTGCACTGTGCGGAAAATGCCGAACGTGATCTGTTTATCGGAGCTGGCGGCAAGGGCATCTCGGTCGCCGGACAGTATGCGCCCCGAACTACTGACAAGGTTATGGAGTGGCTAATGTTTGACATACAACAGACTGCTCAGCCTGCGACAGATCCTGAGAGTCATAGTCTCAACAAGCCCTCAGGCCTCTCCGCGGAGCGCGGTCGATATGATGGCCACGTTTCAGAAAGTAGTTTGTATACGAAGGGATCATTGCATCCCTTGATCGCGGGTGGATTGTTGCTGGCAGGCGCTGGGCTGGCATACATCGCGTTCAAAGGTGCAAGCAGCATTGGCGGGGCGAGACGAACTGCCGTGCCTGAATTCGAAGGCTAGATGAAATGAAAGATGATACCGAACAGACTCTCTCGGTCTGGATGGCTACGAGTGAGCTGCGCGACGAGTCTCCTCTAACCGAAGATGCAGCAGCAGACGTCTGCATTGTGGGAGCCGGCATCGCGGGAATGACAACCGCCTATCTACTGGCAAAAGAGGGCAAATCCGTAATCTTATTAGACGACGGCTCGATTGGTGGTGGGATGACCGGGAGGACGACTGCGCATCTGGTCAATGCCCTCGACGACCGCTACTTCGAGCTCGAACGCCTGCACGGAGAAACTGGAGCACGCTTTGCGGCTGAGAGCCATACAGCAGCCATCGATCGCATTGAAGCCATAGTGAAAGAAGAAGCGATTGAATGCGAGTTTGAGCGACTCGATGGCTATCTCTTTGTCCCACCCGGCGAGTCAAGAAAGATTTTAGACGACGAGTTGGACGCAGCCGGGCGCGCCGGCCTTAGCCTGGAGAAAGTTGAAAGAGCTCCACTTATCTCATATGACACTGGCCCGGCCTTGCGTTTTCCGCGCCAGGCGCAGTTTCATCCGCTTAAGTATCTCGCCGGACTGGCAGTAGCAATCAAGGCTAAGGGCGGCCGAATTCACACTGGGACCCACGCCAGCAAAATTGAGGGCGGTGAACGAGCTCGCATCGAGACGACAGGCGGCGCAGTCGTAAAAGCACAGGCGGTGGTCGTCGCGACCAACACACCTGTGAACGATCTCATCGCCATTCACACTAAACAGGCAGCTTATCAAACATATGTAATCGGTGCGCGCGTGCCACGAGGCTCCATTACTCGGGCACTCTACTGGGACACCCCCGATCCTTATCATTATGTGCGCCTCCAGAGTATTGATAAAACGTCAGACCTTTTGATCGTGGGAGGCGAGGACCACAAGACCGGGCAGAATGATGACGCCAATCGACGCTTCAGCATTCTTGAGCGATGGACACGGGCTCGATTTCCAAGCATTGAAAGTATTGATTACCGTTGGTCGGGAGAAGTAATGGAGCCGATTGACGGTCTGGCTTTTATCGGGCGGAATCCCATGGATGAGGATAATGTCTTTATTGCCACTGGTGATTCGGGTAATGGCATGACGCACGGCACTATCGCCGGCATTCTACTTACCGATCTAATAATGGACCGCGACAACGAGTGGGCCACTCTTTATGAACCCTCGCGAAAGACACTGCGCTCGCTGCCGCAGTTTGTGCGCGAAAACCTAAATGTTGCCGGGGAGTATGTGAATCTTGTAACTCCCGGGGATGTGGATTCCATAGAAAAGATAAAACCAGGTACGGGAGCAACAATCAGGCGGGGCCTAACCAAAGTAGCAATCTATCGAGACCAATCGGGAGCAGTGCACGAACGCTCGGCTATCTGCCGGCATCTTGGCTGTGTTGTGAACTGGAATACCCTGGAGAGCACATGGGATTGCCCCTGCCACGGTTCGCGCTACGATGCCTACGGCCACGTTATCCAGGGGCCAGCAAACAGCGATCTTGCCGACGCTGCCGAAGACTGAAAACGCAGGGTAATGTCCCCCGGAACTAACAAACCATTGCGGCTTAAGGCCGCACTGAAAACAAGGAGGAATGAGAAACATGTCATTTGATTTACGTGACAAATCGATTGTGTTGCCCGGAGGCGGGGCCAAAGACCAAACCAATAGCAATGGGATTAACGTCGGTAACATTGAGCGGTGGGCCTGCGCCATCAGCGGCGGCGCTCTTACGATTTATGGTTTACGTCGTCGCACGCCAGGCGGCTTGCTGCTTACCTTGGCGGGCGCTGCCCTGCTTCATCGAGGCACAACCGGACACTGCAATACATACCAGGCTTTTGGCATTACTACCGCTGAAAAGAATGACGACGCGGCACCCGTTGCTCGCGATGTGCATATTGAGAAATCAATAACTATCGATAAGCCGGTCGAAGATCTGTATCGCTTTTGGCGAGAGTTTGAAAACTTGCCGCGGTTCCTGAAGCATCTTGAAAGCGTATCGCGCGTCGGTCTCAACCGTTGGCATTGGATAGCCAAAGGGCCGCTTGGCACAACGGTGGAATGGGATGCCGAGATCTACAACGAGAAAACGAATGAGCTCATTGCCTGGCGCTCACTTGAAGGGGCTGACATCACTAATGCAGGCTCGGTTCACTTTATCGCGACCGCAAGTGGCACGCAGGTCAGGGTCAACCTTAACTACAACGCACCCGGAGGAAAAGTGAGCGCACTCATGGCAAAACTATTTACCCAGGAACCGGGCCAAATGATCGAAGAAGATCTGCGTCGTTTGAAGCAGGTTTTGGAAACTGAGGGGATAGCCAGCGTGGAGGGGCAGCCCGGGCAAAACGCGGAAGCCAAACCTTTGGAAGACGGGTCTATAGAAAGAAATATGGCTGGAAGAGAGCCTGAAGAAAGCCGTTCCGCCTCAGCGGGGGTTGAGTTGTTTTGATGCTGGACGAGACGCGGGCACTAGCTAGCGGTCACGGCTAGCAGCAGTCAGCAAGGGTTCAAGATAAAAACACTTTGCTGACTGCTGATTCATTCAGGAGGAAATCTGTCGAATGACGAATGGAAAATGGAAAATGGTTTTTTAGTAATGACCTTCGTAGCCACTCACAATCATACAGCCGCCATGTCTGCTTCGCTGATATCAAAGTTCGCAGAGACCTTCTGCACGTCGTCGTGATCTTCCAGGGCTTCCATTAGCTTAAGCATCTGCCGCGCGTCTGATCCTTCAAGTTTGATATAGTTTTGCGCCACCATTTCAACTTCCGCGACTTGAGGCTCGATTCCCGCGGACTTGACAGCAGCCAGCACGCTTTCAAAACTATCCGGCGCAGTTATGATTTCGAAGTTGTCTTCGTCGTCCCGCAAATCGTCGGCGCCTGCCTCAATCGCCAATTCAAATAATTCGTCTTCGCCTTTCGCTTTTTTATCAACCACGATGTAACCCTTCTTCTCGAATATCCACCCGACGGACCCGGTTTCACCCAGGTTGCCACCGTTCTTGGATAAGAGGTGTCGGATCTCCGCCACGGTGCGATTGCGGTTGTCTGTCACGGACTCGATCATCAAGGCAACACCACCCGGCCCATACCCTTCATATGTGATCTCGTCGTAGTGCACACCCTCTTCTTCACCTGTGCCGCGACGAACTGCCCGTTCGATTGTATCGTTGGGCATGTTCCCTGCTTTGGCATCGAGGATGGCTTTGCGTAAGCGAGCATTCCCGTCCGGATCGGCGCCCCCGGAGCGGGCGGCAACCGTTATTTCCTTAATGAACTTTGTAAACAATTTGCCGCGCTTGGCATCGAGCGCGCCCTTCTTGTGCTTAATACTATGCCACTTGGAGTGTCCGGACATTTCAATCGATCCTTCTGGAATTTAGTCAGCGGGTTGTTTGCACCGCAATATATCACAGACTCAGGCAACAAACTGCAAGCGCAAACCACGCAAGAGTGTCCCCGCAATCGCAGCCTGAAACAACCACAGAATGATAAAGGCAACAAACGGAGAGATATCAAACATGCCCAGGGGTGGAATGATTCGGCGTAGTGGCCCGAGTAACGGTTCAGTTGTATTGACCAGAAACCGCATCACACGATTTGAATAACTTAACATCGCCCAGGAAAAGACGATGCGGACGAAGATTAGCAACGTATAGACGGCGAGCAATCCGTAAAGCACGTATCCAATAATCGCCACAATCGCCAACTCCTGCAGGCTCAGCAAAACTCCTGCGACTGTGTTCGCAAGGCTCGCGACAAGCTGCAACCCGAACCAGCCTAACAAGATCGTAATTAGAATTGTAACCAGCGGAGCGTATTTCGGATCAACGCCAAACCCCACTAAGGCCCGCCTAACCGGTGTGATCAGCGGATCAGTGAGCCGTCTGATTGTCAATGCGGACCAGGTGAAGGGGTTGAGATCAGCGTAATTCGCTATCAGGCGCAGCAGTACCACAATGATTGTGCCCGTGACGAATGCAATTACGATCCAGGTAGCAAAGAGGTAGGTTCGTTCAATAATCAGCATGGTTCTCCGCAACGTTCACTTCGCTCATTCTAAACACCCGCACCCGCTAGCTATAACCTCTGCAGGTTTAACTTTCAGCCTTTGGCCTCAAGCGTACCAGTGTCCGCGCCTGGCTGTCTTTCACCGAAAATCGCGGTGCCGATGCGCACAATGGTCGCACCTTCTTCAATCGCTACATCGAAATCGTGACTCATGCCCATCGAGAGTTCACCCTGATTTTCCCCAAAGTACCCTTTTGCCCCAACCGCATCGCGTATTTCACGCAGCCTTGCGAAATAAGGACGAACCAGCTCCAGGTCGTCAAAAAAAGGCGGCAGGGTCATCAATCCATCAAGGCGAAGGCGCGGGCAATCAGTCACCGTGCTCAGGAGCGCCGGCAGCCCGTCTTCTGTAATCCCCGACTTCTTTTCCTCGCGCGCAATATCAACCTGAATCAGAACTGGCAATTCCGCTCGTCCTTCTTCCACGCAGAGGCGATCCAGCCGCCGGGCGAGGGATGCTGAGTCCAGGGAATGGATCACGTCGAAGAGCTTGACTGCCCTGCCTGCTTTATTTGCTTGCAGGTGACCTACCAGATGCCATCGCGCAGCCTTCTGTCCTACTTCCGGGACCTTCGTCTCTGCTTCCTGAACGCGGTTCTCACCGAAATCTGTAATACCAATGCCTAGCGCGTTTCTCAACACCTCGGCTGGATGCGTCTTGCTAACAGCCACGAGGGTTATTTCTTCTGCCTGGCGACCGCAGCGTAAGGCGTATGTGCGAATTCTTCTGCGCACCTCCTCCAGGCGTTCGCGCAAACCATCCGGAACTTGCAGGGGCTCACTCATTTAACTTTGCGACAACGGATTTGAAGGTGATTAGACACTCAGCGTACTACCAGGATGGCTTACATTATCAGATCCTTACGCCGGCCTGCACCCTTGCTGCCGGCGGACTATGGTGATGAACACCTCTTGGTGAGGTCTGATTTGAATCCCGATTTTGGAATGCCACGCGGGCAGTAGCCCGATTGTTAAGAAGCGCCGGGGCGCTGATCAAGCCCTCCTTAATAGTCGCGCTACTGCCCCCGGACTCGATCGACTCTACCTCTACCAAATGAGGAGAGTACCCAACATCTCGTTCTTGACACCCTCTAAACGCATTCGCATAATGCAAACTCTTGCGGATGTGGCGGAACTGGCAGACGCGCAGGTCTCAGAAGCCTGTGATGGAGACATCGTGGAGGTTCAAGTCCTCTCATCCGCACCAGAACTGTGGTTTAAAAAAAGCGAGCCAATCCATTTGGCTCGCTTTTTTTGTCGCCATGGAACATTTGGGCCTACGGCCCTTGGGGCGGGGTCAAGTAGGGGAAATTGAACAACCAGTAAAAAATTGCCACATGAACCTGGGGCACGGTGTTTTCGTACTAGGAGCAGATTCCAGGCTATATTCAAAGGGGTTATAACGAAATGAGTCTTAACCGTGCGGCCGCGATCGAACCTGAACTCAGCCGACGACCGCGGAAATCAAGTGCATCCTCGAGCGCACCGGTGCCGCTAAGAATAGCTGAACGCCCGGTGCGGGACCGCGTGCAGCGGCTGGTAGACCTTGCCATGTCCCTGCTCAGAGAAGCTGAAACGCTGGCCCGTGACAAGACCTTCACAGAACAGTCAAGCAAGCTACAGACTCTTGATCTGGCGGAGGGAGTGGATTTTTACGCGGAAGTTCAGAGATTTGAAACGGGCCTGATCCGTCTAGCCCTGGATCAAACTCATGGGAATCAGGCGAAAGCAGCAAGGCTCCTTCATATCAGGCCCACGACGCTCAACACTAAAATTAAGCTGTACGGAATAGAATTCTAAGTCGCAGAAGGATTTCCTTCTGGATCCCTTCTGGATAAAAGCACCCCTTTGGCCCGCAGCGGGTAGATAAGCCCCGACTCGGGTGATCTGCTGTGCCCCTCCGCCCTGCCCTCCCGGTGAATTCAATTAACTGCCTGCGATGAACTGTCGGTTTGCGACTCGCGACCATCCGACACAGTTAAGGGCTGCTCATCGAACAGATTTGAGTTGACGAGCGTTTGCACCCAGTACTGTCCGGCTGTCGGAAAGGTTACGTTTACAAAAAAGCTAACGTTATCCGCGAATCCGCCCGGTGTAATCTCAAAGCGCGTCGGTTGAGAAACAACAACCGGCTGCTTGCGATCGATCGTCAGGATGCGCACCTCAGAGAGGTGGACACCCTCGCCTCGCCAGTGATTCACCACGGCGAACTTGATTAGGGAGACCGGCAATTGCTGCACCATGATGTTTTGGAACACTCCCATAAAAGACAGTTTGTTCCCCACCTCGAGACGAACATCATCGCAGAAAAGGGTATAGAGCAGTTCAAGTTTTTCGTTGGTGTCTTCCGTTGCTGCCATTTAATCTCCTAAGACTAACATCTGCCTAAAGGCCGCTTCATTGATAACCTTAACACCGAGTGCTGTTGCTTTGTCCAACTTGGAACCCGCTTCATCGCCCGCGACGACATAGTCTGTTTTCTTGCTGACAGATGATGTGACCCGACCGCCCCGGGTTTCGATCAACACTCGTGCATCGTCGCGCGTAAAGCCCTCCAGCGTGCCCGTTAAGACGAATTGCTTGCCGCTGAACCTCTCATCGATTACATCGTGCTGCCGTTCAATTTCAGTACGCACACCGGCAGCCTGCAAACGTTCACAGAGCGCCACGTTTCCCGCATCGTCAAACCAATCGCGCACGCTTTGAGCAACAGTCAGACCGATCTCAGGAACTTCGTCAAGATCCGTGACAGTTGCCTTCATTAATGCGGTGAGGAAACCGAATTTCTTGGCAAGTATGGCAGCGGTTCTGTCGCCAACATGGCGAATCCCCACAGCGTAAATCAGGTTGGAGAGTTCGCGCGATTTACTGGCTTCAATTTGCCCCAGTAGGTTTGTCGCCGACTTTTTCGCCATCCTCTCAAGACCAGCAATGGCCTCCAGCGTTAGTTTGTACAGGTCGCCAGCATCGCGAACCATCTGCTTGTCTACCAGCTGATCGACCAGTGAATCGCCCAAACCTTCAATTCGCATCGCACGACGAGAGGCAAAGTGAAGCAGCCTGCCCTTGAGTTGCGCGGGACAATCCGCGGCCACACAGCGTGCGACTACTTCGCCTTCGAGCCGCGAAATCTCACCACCGCACACCGGACATTTCTTAGGCATGCGAAACCGCTTCTCGGTTCCAGTACGCTTGGACTCAATTACTTTCAGGACTTTCGGAATGACCTCGCCGCCCTTTTCAATCAAAACCCAATCACCAATGCGAACCCCGAGGCGCTTGACCTCGTCCGCGTTGTGCAGCGTGGCCCTGGAGACTGTAGTCCCCGCCAGAAGTACAGGTTCCAGATTTGCGACTGGTGTTAGGGCGCCCGTGCGACCGACCTGAACAGTGATCGCTACTACTTTTGTTGTCGTTTGCCGGGCCGGATACTTGTAAGCGACAGCCCAGCGCGGCGATTTCTGAGTCGTGCCAAACTCGTCCTGAAAAGCGGTAGAGTTTACTTTGACAACGATGCCATCGATCTCGTAGCCAAGATCGTCCCGCTGCGCCTCCATCTGATTGCAGAATTCGATCACCTCTTCAATGGAGGAACAAAGAGCCCGGTGCGGGTTTACCCGAAAGCCGGCGGTTTCAAGCCAGTTCAGTGCCTCCCAGTGCGTTCCAAACGGCTTGCGATCGCCGGTTATCAGGTCATAGGCATACAAATCGAGCTTTCGCGTGGCGACGATCTTCGAATCGAGTTGCCGGAGCGTTCCCGCGGCGGCATTCCGCGGATTTGCAAAACGCGCTTCTCCCTGTTCTTCGCGTTCGACGTTTGTCCTATCGAAAACACTTCTTGGAATGAAAACCTCCCCACGTACTTCCGCCACTGCGCCGACTGCCTTACCCTTCTCGCGCAGACGCAGCGGCACGGTGCGAATAGTGCGGGCGTTTGGAGTGACATCTTCGCCACTGCGACCGTCGCCACGCGTAACACCGCGCACCAGGATTTGATCTTCATAGACAAGTGATATTGATACCCCGTCGATCTTAAGCTCCGCCACATACTCCAACGGCCTGGTCTCCGCCAGGCGCTTGCAACGCTGATCGAAAGCCCTCAGCTCGTCTATGTTGTAACTATTATCCAGAGAAAGCATGGGCCGACGATGGACCACTTTGGGAAACTCTTGCACAGGTCGTCCGCCGACGCGTTGGGTGGGGCTGTCAGGAGTTACTAACTGCGGGTGCTGCTCTTCAAGCTTCTTGAGCCGTGCGAGGAGTTCATCATACTCCGCGTCTGAAATCTCGGGATTGTCGTTGACGTAGTAAAGTTCTTCATGCCGCTGAATCTCTTCGCGCAGTCCTTCGATTTCTCTTCCGATGGATAGGGCGGTAGCCAACGCTCTCCGGGGCACTTGGGTGCACAATCAGCAAGGCGTTAGTGAACGCCAGCTCGAGCCTCTTTGATTCCGCTGGTTCGGGTTATCCCACTGGTCCTCGTCTTACCTTCGGTCTTACCTTCGCCGAGACCTTTAAGCACCCGACCGATAAACTTTATACTCAGCAGAAAATCATCTAAACGGATGTTTTCATCCGGGCCATGCGGATTTGATCCGGCGTAACTGATGCCAAAAGAGGCCACCGGAGTGGGCGGAGAGGAAACTCCCGAGACTGCGCCGATTGGTCCGCTAGAAGGATCCATGGGATAAACCAGCGGCGGAACTCCGTAAACCTCAGCTACCGGTTCAATGACAGCCCGCGCCACTAGAGATGTTGCCGACGACTTTGCAAGCGGTGCGCTTCCGAGCTCGATAATCTCAATATCCTTGAACCCGCGAACGTCGAGATGCTCACGCAACAACCGGGAGACAATTTTGGGCGTGAGGTCAGGTACCAGGCGAAAGTCCAAACGCGCCATGGCCGTGCTCGGCAGAACGGTTTTTACCCCGGCTTCAGTATGGCCGGTCTGGATCCCGCAGATAGTGCAAGTAGGACCAAAGATGTGCTCCCTGACGAGAGCATCTCCTTTCATTGAACGAATCCAGCCGCCAATGCGAAATTCTCGCTTAAGGCCCACTTCGTCGAGTTCGATAGCTTTCAATGCTTCCGCGTCTTCGGCGTTGATGGGCGCAAGCTGCGAAGAAAAACCATCGATCGTGATTACTCCTTTTGGCGAGGTAATAGTCGCCAGCGCTTGTACTAAACGCCACGCCGGGTTGGGAACGATGGTGCCCCACTTCGAATGAATATCGGCGCGCGCTCCATGGGCACGCAACTCCAAAAACGTTATGCCCTTAAAACCCAGGCTGATCACCGGGCGCTCCTTGGTATCTCGATAGCCCTCATCCCAAATACAACCTTGCGCAACCAGTAAATCCGCATGCTCATTTATGAAACGGTAGAGACTGGGACTGCCCAATCCATCCTCCCCTTCAATTATGAAGCGGAGTGAAACGGGCAGCTTGCCAAACGTTTTCTGATAGGCCTCAATGGCGGCAAGTCGCGCCGCAAGATCGCCTTTGCTGTTTGCTGCGCCCCGGGCATAAAGCTTTCCATCAACGATGGTCGCGGCGAATGGACCAACCGACCAGTCTGTCAGAGGCCCAACCGGCTGCACGTCGTAATGACCATAGATAACAATGGTCTGGGGTCCGCTACCGCATTCACCATAGATAATGGG
>JBPCIQ010000034.1:0-7326 GCA_051006135.1 Pyrinomonadaceae bacterium
CCGGTCGCTACCGGTCCCGGTTCTGACTTTCACGGATTGGTACCTATCAACATCAACCCCGTTTCTTCCTCTAGTCCAAACATCAGATTCATATTTTGCACCGCCTGGCCGGCAGCGCCTTTGACTAGATTGTCGAGTGCGGAGAAAACAACGAGTTGGCGGCCTCGAGCGGCAAAGCCAAGATCGCAGAAATTAGTTGTCTTAACCCAATTAATGTCCGGCGAGCCTTTAACGAGCCGAATGAAAAACGAGTCACTATAGAACTCTGCAAAGAGTGACAGTAGTTCCTCTTCTGTGATCTCTCGGTTAGCTTCCACATAAATCGAAGCGAAGATGCCTCTAGCTACCGGTAAGGAGTGGGTCATGAAAACCAACTCACTCGTCCAGTCACCCGCGCGCCTAAGTTCCTGCGTGATTTCGGGCACATGCTGATGCGTAAATGGCTTGTAGGCGTAGAAGGAATTCATGCGTTGGGGATGATGTGTGTTGGCGGCCGGTTTAGCGCCCGACCCGGAGGAACCGGTTTTGGCGTCCACAATTACCCGACCATCGATGAGGTTATTGGCGACGAGTGGCGCCAGTCCGAGTATCGTTGCCGTCGCGAAGCAGCCGGGGTTAGCGATCAGTCGCGCATTTCTGATTATTTCCCGATTTGTCTCGGTCAAGCCATAAACAAACTCGGCTTGCGCGGCCATGGCTGTATGCTCGCGGTTGTAGTGCTGTTCAAACTCATTCTTATCGCGCAGCCGGAAGTCGCCTGAGAGATCGATCACCTTGACGTTAGGTGACAGACGCGGGGCGATTTCCATTGCCTGACCGTGAGGCAGCGCCAGGAAAACACAGTCCAGATCCTCCAGCGCGGCAGCACCTTGGGAAGCGCTGCGAAACTTTAGATCAGTAAGGCCATACAGATTGCGATGTACGTCGGCAACCGCCTTGCCGGCATGCTCATTCGCAGTGACTAAGACAGGTTCCGCCTGCGGGTGTAATAGCAGGATGCGGAGCAATTCCGCTCCTCCATACCCCGAGCCGCCAAGGATCCCGATCCGAATTGTGTCACTTGCCATGTGTTATCGTCCAAAGTCCCTTGAAAATCAATTACGAGGTCACGACTCGCAAAATGCCAAAACAATCCATCGCTTTCCTAGCAATCGGATTAGCTTTTATTGCTAGCGGGCTTAGCGGTCAAAAGGCTTTCATCGCCATAGGCATCGTGTTCCTAGTTCTTGCCTTGCTTCGTATCCGCCGCAAGCGTGGCTAAGCGATAACGCTCAAGCGAGCCACATCGACCTTCGAGATAATTCGCCTAAAGAGAAGCGCGCCGTCGCGCCGCGCATTGGCTGCCGGAACACTAAACTCTCTTTCTATGTAGTCCTGGCCCATCGGTGAGTCGGTCACAGATCCTGCTATCAAATCAACCTCGATGCCGCGCCGGCGGAACAATTCGATGCCGCCCCAGGCGCCCACATAGTCAGAGGCGCAAAAAATGAGGGCGGCAGTTGCTTCTCGCAACTCGAGATCGTCAAATACGGATTCCACTGAATAGCCGCCCAGAATACCGTCACCCAGTTCGACCACGATTAGATCCGGCGAGCTTTCATTCAGGCGCGAAATAATGGCTTTGGCGACCGGAGCGAGATCCACGCCCACGGTCGAAGGCAGGCCACAGTCCAGAAAGCTGGCTATCGCAATGGCGCCGTGGTCGGCCATGTTCAATGTGTCTCGCAGACAGGCCACTCCGGAAAGTTTCGCCGCAGCCACCCTCATACCAGCTCGAGTTGCCTGTTTAATTAATTCGGTGGCCGCAAAGGTCTTACCGCTATTCATGCTGGTGCCGGCAATCATCACAATCGGCGCGGTCTCGCCGAGCGTCGCGCGGGTCGGCAAAGCATCATCGGAAATGTTGAGCGCGGCGCCTGTTTCATCACAAACAATCCCGATTACCTCAACTTTGATCGCATCGGCAAGACTGGAGTGGTGCCCTGTGCAATAGCCAATCAGTCCTCCCATGTTCAGGAGATGCAGATGGTCCCCCGCCTTCACGGTCTCAGGTACGTCCCCCACAAATCCCTTTAAGGCGCGCCTACGTCCAAGGACGCCGATTAGCAAATCGCCCGGAGTAATTTTTGCCAATCTGCCGGTCGGCAGTTCCAGCATGTTGTAGGTGGCGCTGTCGGTGAGAGAGCGCACCACAATCACATCGCCCGCGCGCGGATTGGAAACCGTATTCGTGACCGCCACGGTCTTCGCGAGATTAAGTGGAGAAGTGGCCGAACCGATCTTATCGGCTTCCACAATTTTCACTTCCGAATAATGGCTGACTATTGATTCGTTCAATTCTTATTACCTCTATTCCGCTGTCTTAATCGGAGGGCATTCAGCTTGATAAAACCTTCTGCATCGCGCTGGTTGTATACCGAATCGGCCTCAAAAGTTGCGAGCTTTTCGCTGTAAAGCGAGTAGGGTGAGCGCCTGCCAACTACGATCACGTTTCCGCGATAAAGCTTTAACCGCACGTCGCCGGTAACCTTCGTCTGGGTCTCGTCAATCATCTTACGAAGCAATTCAAACTCCGGCGCAAACCAGAATCCGTAATAAATACACTCGGCGAACTTCACACTGAGCGAGTCGCGCAAATGCATGACCTCACGATCCAGCGTCAGCGACTCCAGTGCCCGATGTGCCGCCTGGAGAATTGTTACCCCGGGCGTTTCGTACACGCCGCGCGACTTCATACCCACAAAGCGATTCTCAACGAGATCCACCCGACCAATCCCGTGGTCGCCTCCAACTGTGTTTAAGGTCTCGAGAAGTTTCACCGCCTCCATCTGTCGCCCGTTGATCGCCACCGGCTCTCCCTGGACGAATGAAATCTCGATGTACTCAGCTTCCGCCTTCGCCTGCTCCGGAGACCTCGTAAGTTGAAAGATACTCTCGGGTGGTGCAGCCCAGGGGTCCTCGAGGATCCCCCCCTCATAAGAGATGTGCATCAGATTGCGGTCGGTGGAGTAAGGCTTCTCATGTGTCGCGGTGACGGGAATCTCGTGCTGCTTCGCATAAGCGATCAGATCGCTGCGTCCCTTGAACTCCCACTCGCGCCACGGTGATATCACCTTGATGTCAGGTTCGAGGGCGTAGTAGGTCAGCTCGAATCGCACCTGGTCATTCCCCTTGCCAGTAGCGCCGTGTGCAACGGCATCCGCACCCTCCTGGCGGGCGATATCAATCTGCCGTCGAGCGATTACGGGACGAGCGAGGGAAGTGCCCAGCAGATAGACGCCTTCGTAGACAGCATTTGCTTTGACGGCAGTCCAGACAAATTCGCGCACAAACTCGTCGCGGAGATCCTCGATGTACAATTTTGAAGCGCCCGTAGCGAGTGCTTTGACTTCCAGACCCTCCAACTCTTCGCCTTGTCCAACGTCCGCGCAGTAACAAACTACCTCGCAGCCGTATTGGTCTTTCAGCCAGCGGAGCATCACGGAGGTATCGAGACCACCGGAATACGCTAAAACTATCTTGTTTATCTTCTCAGTCATCTAACTTGTCCGTTGTCCGTGGTCAGTTGTCCGTGGTCAGTTGCCTGCGGTCAGTTGTCAGTGGTCAGTTGGACGCGAATCGTGCCTTGGTAATTGCAGCTTTGCTACTGACTACTGACTACTGACCACTGACAAACTAAACAATTCCCAGACCTTCTTAATCACCCCGCGTTGTGCTCTGCGGTCATTCACTGCGATAAAAATTGTGTCTTCCCCGGCAATTGTGCCGACAATCTCAGAGATCGCAGCGCCATCAATTTGCACAGCAACTGCGGACGCCAGACCCGGCTCCGTCCGCGCAACAATCAGGCTTTCTCCAGCCAGATCAAGACTCAAGAGGCCGCGTGTCGCAGCGCCATTAGCGCGCGGCACTGTGTAATGCCCGCGCTGCTTCACCACACCCAACTCTTCCAGGTCACGGGACACGCTAGACTGGGTCGCCGGTACGCCTGCGCTTTCCAGTAAAGACCTCAGCTCTTCCTGCGTGCCAATCGGTTTGGCACGGATCAGACTCAATATTCGCGTTTGCCTGGTATCCTTCTTCATACTCGCGCTATGCATTCTACTTGCATAAGCAATGCATAGATGCATAAACTAGCACGTTAGATGCTCGGAGGTCAAGTTTCGGAACTCACTGGGAATGTGAGAGGCTAAGGCTCGACAAAATAGCTAACGAGTTGGTTTGAGCGGGGCGTTGGTTAATTGCCAGTATTACCCAAACCAAAAGCTTCATGCGTATCGGATAAGCTCTGTATAGATCATATTTTCAGGAGGATGCGAATGAGCGAGCCGAAAAACCTGTGGGGCGGACGCTTTACGAGCGACGCTGACGAAGGCTTTGCCGCCTTTAATCGTTCCTTCGCTTTCGACCGGAGACTTTTCGAGCCGGATCTGCGGACCAGCATCGCACACTGCAAGGGGCTGCTGGGGGCTGGAGTATTAACCAGCGATGAGGCAGAAAAGATCATCGTTGGACTCCAAACATTACTCGATCGGAGTCTCGCCGATGCGAACTATTTCGACGGCGTTAAGCCCGAGGACATTCACTCTTTCGTGGAGTCGCGCCTGGTGGAACTGATCGGGGACACGGGTTTGAAGCTGCACACCGGACGCAGCCGAAATGATCAAGTGGCAACCGATCTTCGCCTTTGGCTGCGAGAAGCCATTGATGTACTAGCCACGCGGATCCGCTCTACCCAGAAAGCCCTGCTGGATCTCGCCGGGGGTCATCGCGCTACAGCCCTCCCAGGTTACACCCATCTCCAGCGAGCGCAGCCTATCCTCTTTGCTCACTGGTGTCTGGCTTACTTTGAGATGCTGGCACGCGATCGCGAGCGCCTGGCCGATGTGCGCAAACGAGTGAACATTCTGCCTCTCGGCGCCGCGGCAATTGCCGGCACGTCCTATCAAATAGACCGGGAAGCCGTCGCGCGCGAGTTGGGCTTCGAAGCAGTCTCTCGCAATAGTCTCGATGCAGTGAGTGATCGCGATTTCTGTGTGGAATTTGCCGGCGCGTGTTCGCTCGTAATGGTTCATCTCTCGCGGCTCGCGGAAGACATCATTCTTTACGCAACGACTGAGTTCGGATTTCTGGAATTGAGCGATGCAGTGGCAACTGGTTCCAGCCTGATGCCGCAAAAGAAGAACCCCGATTCTATGGAGCTGGTGCGCGGTAAAGCAGGCCGCGTTTTTGGCCATACAACTTCACTGCTAACAATGCTCAAAGGACTGCCACTCACTTACAACAAAGACATGCAGGAAGACAAGGAGGCGGTATTCGATACGTTTGAAACCGTCTGCTCCTGCCTCGAAGTAACGGCGACAGTTTTGCGCAACGTGCGAGTCAACGAGGAACGAATGCGCGAGGCTGCGTCTAAAGGATACATGAATGCGACGGAGCTTGCTGATTATCTTGCCCGGAAAGGGATGCCCTTTCGCGAAGCGCACGAGATTGTTGGCCGAATGGTTGTCCGAGCCCTTAAGCGCGGCATCGAATTACAGGAATTAGGTCTCTCTGAACTACGTTCTTTCTCGCAACTAATCGAAGAAGATATTTACAAAACTTTATCACTCGAAGAGACATTAAAAGCAAAATCTCAGCTCGGTGGCACAGCACCGAATCAGGTTGCCAATGCCCTCGAACTCGCGCGCGGCGTTCTCTAACGGGATTGTCCCTATAAATACATACTTGAGTTCGTTGCGACCCATTGGCTATGAAAGTACAATGAGTCGTGCCCGAATTGAGCAGGTTTTTGGCATAATTATCAGAATGTTCGCGGAGGTTGGTGTTCCGCATCCATACGCCACATTTTCACGCCTATTATCAGGATCATGTGGCAGTAGTTGGCATAGATCCTGTCGAGATAATCTCTGGAGGTTTGCCGCTGCGACAGCAACGTTTAGTTGAAGCATGGTCGGAATTGCATCAACAAGAATTGGTAGATGACTGGGAAAGGCTGCAGTTAGGACGGCGTCCGTTCCCGATTGAGCCACTCAGGTAAGAGGCATCCTGTGATACATCCGATTTACCGCGTTCTATCTTTTGAGATCGTCGGACCCTACACACTGCGCCTGTCGTTCGATGACCGGACGGAACAGACCATCAACTTCCAACCGATTCTGGCCGGTGAACTTTACAGTCCGCTTCGGGATCTTGACGTGTTCAATCAGGTTAGAATAGATCTCGAGGTTCACACTCTTGTGTGGCCCAACGGCAGCGATTTCGATCCAGCGACTTTGCATGACTGGCCACAACTGGAACAAGCGCTGATTGAACGTGCACGCCGATGGGACTTTGTACCAGCATAAACCGATGACATTTCCTACCTCCCGCGTTAAATCATCTCCCGTTCCCAATCCAGTTTAAGGGTCTCGCTCATGACAACCTCCCGACGCAACTTTATCAAGACTGCAGGCCTGGCTGCGGGGGTAGCAGCGCTGCCGTCAGCGTCTCTCGCATGGAGCGGCGAACTCGAGGCTGCCGAAGCTGCTGCTGCTGCCGTCGATAAGAATGCTCTGGCCGATATTGCCTTGAGCATCGCACGCAAGCTGGGGGTTAGTTATGCCGACATCCGCATCAATCGTTATCGCACCGAGTCGATCAATACCCGTGAGAAACAGGTCCAGAATGTTTCGCGGAGCCAGAACTTTGGCTTCGGCGTGCGTGTCCTGTTCAAAGGCACCTGGGGGTTTGCCTCGAGTCACAATGTGACCGAAACGGAAGTGCGACGGATCACGCGGCAAGCCGTAGAGATTGCGCGGGCAAACTCCGTCTATCAGCGCAAGCGGGTGACCCTGGTGCCGGCGCCAAAGGTTGTTACAAGCTGGAAGAGTTCCTTTGAGAAAGACCCGTTTGAAGTGTCCATTGACGATAAGATTCAATTTTTGCTGAAAATTAATGAACGAGCGCTGAAGACGAAAGGAGTGGGTTTCGTTAACTCTGCAATGAGCTTTGTTAATGAACAGAAGTTTTACGCTTCAACTGACGGCTCACGCATTGATCAGTACATCATTCGCGCCAATCCCAGCTTCAATGTGACGGCAGTAAACAGCGCAACAGGCGATTTCCAGTCGCGGAACTCGCTCGGTGGGCCTCAGGGACTGGGGTATGAATACATGGAGAAGTATCCGTGGCTGGACGAGGCCGAGCGGGCCGGTGAAGATGCAGTGGCAAAACTCAAGGCCAGGCCAATCGAACCAGGCCAGTATGATCTGGTGCTGCATCCCTCGCATCTTTGGTTAACGATACACGAGTCGGTGGGCCACCCAACTGAGTTGGATCGATCAC
>JBPCIQ010000035.1:0-12368 GCA_051006135.1 Pyrinomonadaceae bacterium
TCGACGCGACGCAGTGGACCGCGCAGCTCACTCATCCCCAATGCACGCTCAGCCGCTTCCCCTCCTCCGGTCCCAGCTCCGGCTCTGGCAATTTGAGCGTTGGCATAAACAAACTCGCCGCAGTCCAGCATCTGCGTGACGGCCTCAAACAGCTCCGACATAGTCCTCGCCTTCCCCAGTGCCCGGCTGGCTCGCCGGACGCGAATGTTGTTGGCAACTCTTATCCGCCTGTCAGCGACAGTTCGTTTCATACCTGCCTTAAGCTCATCCATTTCGTGATAACGGAGATGGCCCATGGCGATGATCACTACTACCGCCACCACAAAAAGCACAAAAGCCGTCGTACGCGATCCCGTATTTACAAAGAGCATCGCCACCAGCCCGAATATCGCGGAAACGCCATATAAAATAAAGGCAACCTGTCGCTGCGACCAGCCACGGGCCAAAAGCATATGATGAATGTGCTCGTTGTCTCCTTGAAATATTGGCTTGCGGCTAATCAGGCGGCGGGCCATTGTCACTCCCGTATCAATCACCGGTAGGCCAAACGCGAGCACGGGAATCACAACCGCTACGGCAGTCGTCGCTTTTTGCGATCCGAGCACCGAAAGGGCGGCGAGCGTGAAGCCCACAAAAAGCGCCCCGGAGTCACCCAGAAAGATTGATGCGGGATTGAAGTTGTAGCGGAGAAAGCCCGCCAGTGCTCCGCAAAGAACGAGGGCAACCACTATCATCAACGGAGCTGATTGACTGAACGACACAACCAGGATGACGAGCGTCGAAAACAACGCAGCTCCGGAAGCCAGGCCATCCAGGCCATCGATCAGATTGAAGGCGTTGGTGATCCCCACCAGCCAGAGGAGCGTGAGCAGGAATGAGAGCGTGGATGGGAGGTGAACAGATCCGACAAACGGTATTGACAGGACCTCGATCCGGCCACCCATCAGATAAAACAACGTCGCGATGAGGCCAAGTGCCGCAAACTTCACACTGGCATTTGTGCCACGCAGGTCATCATAGATGCCGAGGAGCAACACCAGCGTAGCAGGAATCAGCGCTAAGAATATCTCTGATGTGTGGTGGCGCAAAGACTGCGTTAGTAAGTTGTCAACAAAAGGCAGGGTCGAAAGTGCAATCACGCACGCCGCATAAATCGCTACGCCTCCCAGACGCGGTACCGCTTTGATGTGCCTTTTGCGGCCATCAACTGGAATATCGAGCAGATGGAATCGTTCGCACAGGCGGCGCACGAGCGGCGTAATTATTAGCGATGAGAAAGTTGCGATAAGAAAGATCGCAAAGTAGGTATTCATCTTGGCGATACCTCCAGAAGTCGAGATTCAGGAGTCAGGAGTCAGAGGTCAAAGAGATCAGAGGTCAGTCCGTAGTTAGTGGTCCGTTGTCATATAAGGGTTTCCAATCCACGGTTAACGGTTTCCGGTTCACGAGTTTCCAGTTTATCGTTTAGTGCTTCCAGCAATTCAATCATGCGCGGCAGCAGGACGCCTTTTGCGAATGCTCCAGCCAACTCGGAACTGCTCTTGGCTGGATGAGGGCGTCTTACCTTGAGCGCTGCCAGTATGTGTCTCACAACTCTATCCACCTCGCCGTGACTTGCCGTATAAGCCAGGCAGCCGTTGGCGCCCTGCGTCGCGATCTCAGTCACATGGCTTTGCTCAGGCCCGATGTATAAAAAGGGGCTGCCGATCGACAGAATGTTGTAGACCTTGCAGGGATGAACAATCCCCGCAAACTCATTACCCATAACGATGGTGTGAAGATCGGCAGCAGACAGTGAGCCAGACAATTCTTCGAGAGGCTGATAAGGAAGGCAAGTGACATTGCCTAGACCGTGACTGGCCGTAAAGGCCCTCACTTTCGCCTGTTCACTGCCGCCGCCTACAAAACAGAAGCCAATCTCATTTCGACTCTCCAACTGGCGTGCGGCTTCGAGCAAGGTATCAAGCGGATGACACGGACTGTGATTTCCTGAATACATCACCACGAAACGGTGGCTCAGATTGTGTCGCTCGCGAAAGGCTCGCCTTCCCTTTTCGTCATAGTGAATTGCGTCGTCGTGCGCCCAGGGCGGCAAGATTGTGATCTTCTCGTCTGATATGCCTTTGGCCAGGAGGCGTTGCTTCATGAAACGGTCCAGCACGATTACGCGATGCGCGTGGCGCAAACTGTATTTCAGCAACCCGCTTAGCAATCTGGCGGCGAAGGATCCTTCCTTGAGCCAACCGGCTACGATTGCTTCATCCGGGTTTAAATCCATAACCCAGAAACAAAACCTACCGCCTTTGAGTTGTACAAAAAGTGACCCAAGTAGAGAGATCAGCGGTGGCGAAGTAAGCCCGACAACAACGTCAAAGCGTGGCAGAAACGTCAGCCGCAAAGCGCAGTTGATTAGGAAGCTGCCAAAATTCAGGGCGCGCCGCAACCTTCCATTTTTCCCTAGCCCTAACGAGGGAATGCGCATAATTGATATGCCCTGCCAGCGCTCACGCCGCGAAAAGCGGATGGTGGGATCGTCGTAACCGCGGTCGGCGGTAATGACGGTAACCTGATGGCCTCTTTTGGCCAGGTCAAGGGCCAGATCGGTCAATACCTGACCAGTGGCCATGACGTCAGGATAAAAACATTGGTTGAGTAGAAGAACCTTCACAGTTCCGAGTCCCGAGTTTCGAGTTTCGAGTTCGAGTTTTTAGATTATGGAAAAGGCTGGTTTCTTTGCGGGGTTACGTTTTAAATTTCGTGACCTTATTCGTGCCCTTATAACATGAGCCGTTACTCGAAACTCGAAAACTCGGAACTTTCAACCGATTCTTTCCCGAAAATACGCGACTGTTTTTTCCAGCCCCTCGCGCAGCTGGATTTTGGGTGTCCACCCCAGGAGCGTCTGCGCGCGCGTAATATCCGGTTTGCGTTGCCTTGGATCATCCTGTGGCAATTGCAGGTACGTCACACCCGATTTAGAGTCACAGATGCGAACGACTTCTTCTGCCAGCTCTTTGATTGTGAACTCTCCTGGATTTCCCAGATTCACCGGATCGTGCAGGTCGTCGGTATTCATTAATCTGATCAGTGCTTCAACAAGATCGTCACGGTAGCAGAAGGAGCGTGTTTGGTCTCCAGCGCCGTAGAGAGTCAAAGACTCACCGCGCAGCGCTTGAACGATAAAGTTTGAAACCACGCGGCCGTCGTTTTCGAGCATCCGCGGTCCATAGGTGTTGAAGATTCGCGCAATGCGAGTATCCACGCGATTTTGCCGGTGATAGTCCATCATTAATGTTTCGGCAATTCGTTTGCCCTCGTCATAGCAGGACCTTAAGCCGATAGGATTAACGTTACCCCAGTACTCTTCCTGTTGCGGATGGACCAGTGGGTCGCCATATACCTCGGAAGTCGATGCTTGCAGAATCCGCGCGCGAACACGCTTGGCCAGCCCGAGCATGTTGATCATGCCCATCACACTCGTCTTTACCGTCTTCACCGGATTGTACTGGTAGTGGATGGGCGACGCGGGACATGCCAGGTTATAAATCTGGTCGACCTCGACCAGCACGGGTTCAATCACATCGTGACGTAGCAACTCGAAGCTGCGATGATCCAACAAGTGAAAGATGTTTTCGCGGCGGCCGGTAAAAAAGTTGTCGAGGCAAATAACCTCCTGGCCTTCGGCAATTAACCTTTCGCACAGATGCGAACCGATAAATCCCGCGCCGCCGGTTACGAGTATTCTCATTTTGCTCCTGGTCGAAAGATGAGTACTGAGTGCTGAGTACCTAATAGTCACTGCCTTTCCTCGTTAATGCTTCCAGATCCGATTGGACCATTTCCTTAATCAATGCAGCAAACGTGTATTGCGGCTCCCATCCCAGCACCTCGCGAGCTTTAGAGGAATCGCCAACCAGTTGATCGACTTCGGCGGGGCGGCGAAAACGCTCATCCATAACTACATACTTGCGGTAGTCGAGGTCGACTTCAGCAAACGCTCGTTCGCAAAATTCCGCCACACTGTATGATTCTCCGGTAGCCACCACGTAGTCATCAGCGGCGGGCTGCTGCAACATGAGGTACATCGCGTGAACGTAGTCTTTAGCGTGTCCCCAGTCCCGCCGCGCTTCCAGATTACCCAGACGAAGCTCGGACGCCAGGCCCAACTTGATCCGTGCCACCGTGCTGCTGATCTTTCGTGTCACGAATTCATGACCCCGACGTGGGCCTTCATGATTGAAGAGGATCCCATTGACGCAAAACATATCGTAGGTTTCGCGATAATTCCGAGTGAGTTCGAAGCCGGCCACTTTGCTGATGCCATACGGACTGCGTGGATGAAACGGTGTGGTCTCGCGCTGCGGAACCTCGCGCACCTTGCCGAACATTTCGCTCGATCCGGCGAAGTAAAAACGGCATTTCGGTCGTAGCTCGCGCAATGCTGCGAGCATGTAGTGCGTGCCGTTGATATTCGTGTTCATCGTCGAGAACCCGTCGGCAAAGCTTTCGGCGACGAAACTCTGAGCCGCGAGATGGTAACACTCATCAAAATCATGACGGCTGACGACGTTAAATATGCTGGGATAACTTTCCAGGCTCGCGGGATGGAGTAAGATTCTATCGATTAGATGGGCGAGACGCTGCGTTCGTCTCTCCGGCACTTCAAGAGCAACGCGACGCACTAGTCCGTGAACTTCATAGCCGCGTTCGAGCAACTCCTCAGCCAGATAGCTGCCATCCTGCCCGGTGATACCGGTAATCAAGGCTTTTTTTGACATAGGTCAGTGATGAGTGATGAGTGATGAGTCGAAATCAGATGTCTATGCTCTCAACGAGTGGCGCCTGCTCTCGACTGAGAGGCGCAATCCTCCAAGTAACTTTCCGACCTCGCAGGCCTGCGCCATAAAGGCATCGAATATTTCGATACTCAGATAACCAACATCAAGGGCGACATAGAGTTGCGCGCGCAATTCTGCACACGATGCTTTCGCGACTGAGAGGAACTGATGAAACTCTGCCGGTCTTCCTCGTTCAAATCCCTCCGCGAGATTCGACATGCTGGAAACAGCAGCCCGCCTAATCTGATCTTTGAGACCAAAATCACTAGCAAACTTACGCTGATTTCTAATCCTGTAGATTTCAAGTAAGCTTCCTCGCTTTCTGCCAAGCAATGAAATCCTCAAACTGTTCAATTTTCTTAGCCATAAAGTCCTCCATGGGGTGAGTCCAAGCTGGACGTTGGTTTAAAACACACTCATCACTCATCACTTTCCTTCTGACTGCCTGATTCCCCAGATACAGAACATCCATACGCGTCTTCAAAAAACAATCAATGGCCTGGCGCGGCGTGCAGACGATTGGTTCGTTCTCATTAAAAGATGTATTCAGCACCACTGGCACACCCGTTAATTCGTGGAAGTCGGCAATGAGCTGGTAATAGAGCGGATTGGTTCGACGAGAAACAGTTTGCACGCGTCCCGAGCCGTCGACATGCGTCACTGCCGGGATATCCGGGCGCCGTTCGGGTCTGATCTGATAGACCATCAGCATCGTGGGGGCCGGGTGGTCCTGTTCGAAATACTGCGCCGTATGCTCTTCGAGGATCGAAGGAGCGAAGGGTCTAAATGGTTCACGTTTCTTAATCCGCTCATTCAGCACTTCTTTCATCTCGGCCCGTCGAGGGTCGACAACGATTGAGCGATTACCCAACGCCCGCGGACCAAACTCCATGCGACCCTGAAACCAGCCCACAACCAATCCCTTTGCGATGTCGTGCGCCGCACGCCGGGTAAGTTCGGCGTCGCTGTATGTCTCAAATGAAACGCCACCATCCTCGAGCTCCCCGCGAATCTCGTCATTCGTAAACTCCGGGCCCGTGTAAGCTCCTTCCATGACAGGGCCACGTGGACCATTCAGGATACCATTGTGTATCTGGTAACAGACTCCGAGCGCGGTGCCACTATCGCCGGCAGCAGGCTGCACGAACACGCGGCGAAACGGCGTGTTGAGCAATATCTTTCCATTCATGACGGAGTTGTAGGCGACGCCGCCTGACAGACCCAGATCAGCCAGCCCGGTTTCTTCGTGCAGGGATCTCAGAATGTGAAAGGCCACCTCCTCGAGCCTGAGCTGCAAGCTGGCCGCAAGGTCGTGTTCGCGTTCCGTCAGGGAAGCTCCGGGTTCTCGCGCTGGTCCAAACGTGCGGGTAAATTCATCTGAGAATATGCGTCCGATCACGGGTGAGCCGTTATCCCAGGTCATGTCGACACCCTCGCGGTGGTGTCGAAAGTAGTCGAGGTTCAACCGGAAGCGCCCGCCCTGTTCTGTGCGAATAATGTCACGAAACTCTTCTATGAAACGCGGTCTGCCATAGGGCGCGAGACCCATCACTTTCCCTTCGTCACCGTAGTGCGGGAAGCCCAGAAACTGCGTGGTAGCCGTGTAGACAACGCCGCAGGAATGGGGATACTCCACGCGGCCCAGAACCTCAATCGAGTTCCCTTCTCCCCTGGCCCACATCGTAGACATGAAATCCCCAAAGCCGTCGATGGAAAGCAGCGCTGCTCGGGCAAAAGGTGAAACATAAAACGAACTGGCCAGATGCGCGCGATGATGTTCAATGTTATGAAACTGCGCGCGGAGGCTGGTTTTGGAAACACCCAGCGCTCGTGCCAAATCCTGTTTCAGATCGCGCACCTTTGCCGCGTTCCCCAAGCGATCCGCAACCTGGCGAAATATCCCGTCACCGAATTTCGGATTTCGGATTTCAGATTTCGGATTTTCTATCCCTCGACTAACGAGAACGGGTGCAGCGCTCCCAGCGGGACTGGCCCCCTGCGATGCCAAATCCGAACTACGAAGTCCGAAATCCGAAATCCTGCGAGCCGCGAACAGAATTTTCTTGTGCAGGTGCGCGGAAGGATCGCGGGAGATGCCGATGTGCGCAACGTCTTCGATAGAGATATCCGCAGCCTTGAGGCAGTAGCGCACGGATTCGGTTGGAAACCCGGCACAATGCTTGAAGCGATTAAAGCGCTCCTCCTCAACAGCGGCAATCAACTCTCCATCACGGATTATCGCCGCCGCCGCGTCGCCGTGATACGCATTGAGTCCGAGAATGTACATAGAATTTCGGATTTGGGATTTTTACAGAACCGGGAGCGGTGGCGACCGGATGCTTGAGTCAATCAACGTGGGTCAAAAGCTTTTACGCAAGCTAGCAATTCCTTCTTGAGTACGAACATGCGGTCGCTACGGCTCCCGGTTAGCAGTGAGTGGCCACAATGGTTCTACTGAGACCCCTGAGCGGTCTTTCCGGACACCTGGTGCGGCACCCTACCAAATCAGCCCAGTCTCTCGCGGGCAGATCGGGCTAACATCGTTGGACCAAATCTGAGAATCATCATGATGTTTTGTAATGCACGCGTCCGGTGCTTGCCAGTTCTAAGAAAGGACCGTAGCTGGTTGATTGAGGTGCCATAATAGTACCTGTGAAAATTCCTCACCACGCACCAGTCTGCTCGGCGCAGCCTACGAGCGCGCCGAGCCAACCAGGAGTCACCAATACGTCGTTGTCTATGAACACGACATACTTGCTGTTCACGTCCTTGCCGCCAAGATTTCGCGCCTGGTTTGGTGACAAGTAGTGGTTTGTCCGAATCAACTAATAACTATTTTCACGGGCCTTCTGGGCCAGATAGCGTCTCGTGGCAGCAGGCGATCCACCATCCACGTAAACGAGGGAAAACGGATAATCGGTGTGCTCATAAATGCTCTTGAGAGAACGTGCGGCGTAGCTAAAACGCTCCCGCGGCACGACGACAATGGCCACTTGCGCATCTGTCATGAGACTCGTTCGGTTATGCGCTTCTTGGCGGTCTCCCAGTCAACAAACTCAGCTTTACCTTCTTCGATCAAGCTTTGGCGCTCATAAAGAATCTCTTTATGCCATTCCTCCACATGGACGGCGTCGTGTCGACAGAGAGCGTCCCAGAGAGAGCTTCCATCGCTCGCAACTTCTCCTCGAGCGTCATCTGATCAATCTGAAGGTCGGTAGACATCATCTCAAGTCGGCGGCGATCCTGCTCAATCTTCGCGAAGCTGCCTTTGCGCCGTTTCCCAATAGAAGCAGCAAAGCAATCCACGAACTCACACGAAGTAACTCGAATTAGGGTATGCATTTCGTGCAATTTCGTGTGGTTTAGTGGATCGTGTTTGTTTTCAGCAGCCTGCTAGTCGCTTTCAAATTCGAAATCCGAAATTCTTATCCCAAGTGCCGTCTGGCCCATTCGTTCAACACATAGAGACTCCACGGTCGCGACCAGCTCGTATGTCCTGCCAGATAACTCTGCCAGACGCCGGCGGTCTCATCCGCGCTGATTGTCTCCCGCAAAGCCGGTGCCAACTCAGAGAGTCCTTCGGCAATATCGTGTCGCAGGGGGCCGCGCAACCAACTCTCCCAGGGAAAAGTGAATCCTCGCTTTTTCTGGTTGACCACCTCAGCAGGAAGAAGATCTTCCAGCGCTGACACCAGCAAAGCTTTCGGTGTTCCTTTGCGGAGTTTCGTCGCTTCGGAAAGCTGAATCACATACTCGACCAGCGTATGATCGAGGAACGGCACTCTCACTTCCAGCGAATGGGCCATGCTCATCGAGTCGGTATCGCGCAGAAGGGTGCTAACCAGATATGACCGGGCTTCCATGCAGGAGACTGCGGTAAAAGCATCCAGGCTGCTTGACTGCTCCGCACCTTCCGCAAGCCATTTCCACCACAAATGATCGCTTCCCGTGATCTGCGGACCTCTCATTAGCTCGCCAACCTGCGAAGGCGTGAATAGTGCACGTCCGAAGAAGTAAGGATGTGGCAGAGCTTCTGAATCATTCCACAGCGCGGCAATCTTTCGCGCAGCATCGCCACGGGTAATGCCTTCACCTGCTCCTGCTACGGCGGCAGCCATAGCAGAACGTAACGGTCCTGGAACTCGGCTACCGATTGACGCGATGCGCTGATACTGTGGCGTCCTGCGAAATGTGCTGTAGCCGCCAAAAACCTCGTCTCCGCCAAGTCCGGAAAGCGCAACTTTCAGGCCCGCCTGTCTCGCCCCCCAAGACACGAAATAAGTATTAATGCCATCAATGCTTGGTTGGTCGAGCGCGCCCACCGCTTCAGCTAGGCGGGTGAGCAACTCGGCGTCGTCCAACATCAACTCTTCGTGGGTGGTGCCAAGCTTCTGCGCCGTTCGACGCGCTATGACAGCTTCGCTGAATTCTTTCTCCGGAAATGCAACTGTGAAGGTGTGCACACCGGAGACTTCCCGACTTGCGAGCGCGGCCAGCGACGTTGAGTCTATTCCACTACTTAAGAAGACCCCGACAGGTACGTCTGAAATCAAGTGCCGCCGCACGCTCTGTTCGAGCAAATCCCTCACTTGCCGTGAGGCAGATGCAAAATCAGACTTGCTCGGATGACCGTTACTTCCGACGTTCTCCCCTTCTCCCCTTCTCCGTATCTCCGAGTCTCCGTGTCGCCGTGTGTCCCCTTCTCCAGCTATATTCCAATAACTCTTCGGCACTGATACATCGGCATGCATACCTAAATCGATCGTCATTGTGTGTCCCGGTGGAAGGGACAAAACTCCTTCGACAAGGGTCATCGGTTCACTCACTGACCCGAATAACAGATAACTCCGGAGAGCAGATCGCGAAAGACGGCGCGGCACGGCTCCACTCGCCAGCAAGGTGCGGACTTCCGATGCAAAGAGCAGCCGGTGTTCATCCTGGTAGTAATAGAGCGGCTTAATCCCCAGACGATCCCGGGCCAGGAATAACGTGTCGCCCGCTTCGCTGGGAGCATTTCCGTTGCTAGCGGGTCGCCGATCGTAGATAGCAAGCGCAAACATGCCCTGGAGAAGTCCAATACAGTCTGCGCCCCATTCTTCATAGGCATGAGCGACGATTTCTGTATCGGATCGAGTGCTGAGTTTGTGGCCGCGATCCTCGAGGCGCTTCCCGAGTTCTCGAAAATTGTAAATCTCGCCATTCAGCACTACTCCCACCGAGCCATCTTCGTTGAAGATCGGTTGATGACCGCCTTCAAGATCGATGATGCTCAAGCGACGCATTCCGAGAGCAATCGAGTCGCTATTGAGGTAGCCCTCGTCATCCGGGCCGCGATGCTGCATCGTCGGCGTCATCCGCCGAACGAGCGCCGTGGCGTCGCCAGAGCCATTCCAATCAACTGCTCCACAAATTCCACACATAATGTCAGAACCACCTGCGGTAGCGGGTGGGTCTCCTAAGCGCAGACATCCTGCCTTCATTAGACTTTCGGATTGCGAATTTCGGATCGCCGCCGAAGCTAATAGCTGGCTTAGCTAGGGTTGCTCCTCGGTCCTTTGTTTCTCTGATAGTAGAAGGCTTTCAACGTCCATCAAGTCTTGGGCTCTTCCGACCAATCGTTTGTTAGTAATTAAATCCTGCGCGGAAAGAAACTGTGTGGCTACATCGCCGAACTCTGCTTCTACCTTGTTAGCCCAACTACCTTCAAAATCAAGTCCTCTCAAGCTCATGAGGACATCGATCCTGGCCGGCGCGCGTCCCATGTGATAAACGATGCTGGCATCAGTGAAGTCATCAACGGTTACACCTTCGAGTGGTGCACCGAAGTTCTGCAAGGCGGAATAAACCCGCTTTGCATTTTCAATATCAGGGCTCACCCAGATGTCTAAATCCTTCGTGTAACGAGGCTCGGTGTGCTTAATAACCGCATAGCCGCCGACAACGAGGTATCTAGCTTTCGCGTCGTTCAATGCTTTCAACAGATCTTTGAAGTCTGAGTTCATCCTCTTTCTGGCCCTTTAACTCGTGCGCAAATACAACCAACTCCCAGGCGGCATCAAATCTGGCGGTGTCGTCCTGGCTTTGCCAGAACTCAATATCGAAGGACCGATCCATGTCCGCGACGTTGCCCACGCGCATCATAACCAGTCGATTTTGTTCGTCTCTATATTTAACTTGCCTCATGGTTTCCAGACTCCACCATTCGAAATCCGACCTTCCCACGTAGTACTGGGTGCTGCTCGGCATCCACTCTTGTCGCGGCTCATGAAGTCAGTACCACCAGGCGGTAGCGGGTGGGTCGTCGCGTTGAGGAAGGCGTATCCATCAATCCCCCAATCCCGTATCAACACCCACCCGCTTACCCGCGCGGTGGTACTGACCTCATCGCGTCGGACATTCAACCTCGGCGACAATGTCTATGCATTTACGTAGGTCTAATTGTCATGCTTGCCCGCGTTCCGCCTCCATCACAAATCCGAAATTCCCAAATCCGGAATTCTCGCGGCTCTATAGCTCCCCGGTATGCATTAAGTCGCGGCGTGGCAAATCCGAAATCCGAAATTCGCAATCCGAAATTCTTGCGTAGAGATTCTCCATCGCTTCGACAGGTTCATCCCACGACAGGTTTCCTACGAGATTGGCACAACCCTCACGGAGTCGTTCAAGCAAAGACTCGTCTTCAATTAGCTTGGTTATCCCATCACTCAAACTCTCGCTGTTGCACTCGACCACCAGTCCCGCACAATGCTCCACAAGCGTCGCGATTCCGTAGCGATCTGTCACGAGCACAGGAGTGCGACAGGCGATCAACTCGGCGGCGGCGTTACCGAAGCTCTCGTATCTCGATGGCAAAACGAAAAAGTCAGCATCGACAAGCGCCTGAAGTTTGTCGCGACCATAAAGCGGTCCTGTAAGAATCACTCGCTCAGCAAGGTTCAGCTCCGCTATCAAAGCCTTAATCCTCTGCAGGCATCCATCATTGTCGTCAGGCCCCGCGATGATCAATCGCGCCCTGGTTCCAACCTTGGCAAAGGCCTGCACTAAAATATCCAGACCCTTAATAAATGACATACGGCCCAGGAACAGCAGGACTGGTTCTACGTCGCTCAGGCCTTTCTTCGCGCGGAAGGCGCCTCGTGCCGGCAACGTTTGAAACTCGCTGAGCTCGATTCCGTTTCGCCGTAGGAATACCTTCTCAGCGGGAATGCCACCTTCGATCAATTCCGCACGTTCACTTTCAGAGGTGGCAACAACAACCGATGCTCCTTCAACTAGCGCGTTACCAACCACCCGGCTGTAAAGGCGCTTCTTTTTCCGGCTGCGCACCTTGGGCCCGAACATACCGAGCGGCTCCAGCACATAAGGAATTCCATGACGACGACAGAACCATGCGACTGTGGAACCAATGAGATCGTACAGGCCATATACATGCACCACGTCGTAGTCGCGCAAGCGGCGCTTGCAAAAGCTGGCTACGCGCAGATTGATGGTCGTCGCTCGATAGTTTGCCAAAGTGGTGAGGTATATCGC
>JBPCIQ010000036.1:0-8935 GCA_051006135.1 Pyrinomonadaceae bacterium
ACAAACAGGGTCGAGACACCTGCCTCTCGACTCCCGTCGACACCGTTGGTCCCTCCACCAGTCAACCAGGAAAAGTTAGGTTGAGAGTTAATCAACACCCCAGCCAGACCCTCTGCGGCACATAGGGCAGCGAGCCTTTCGGTTTTCTCTTCCATTTCTTGAGGCGCGAGCTCCACTGCTTCCTTTTTGGGACCGTTTTGGATTAGTTCATTTTACTTAAAATGACTTGAACTCTCATCGCTGAGTAGTCCCATTTCTGGAAATGTGTTGACCAGACACTTTTGAATCCTGAGTTAGAAACGGATCCACCCTCGCCGATTCTGAGCTCATCGCCTTCCCGCCGAGATCAGGGAGGATTTTAGTGGTTTCACAAGGCGATACGGCAAAATACGCGAAAACCGCCTCTGGCCGCAACTTTTTGAAAAAACAAAGAGTTAGGTTTTTCGCGAAACTTTGAAGCCATTAACCCTTGGATGGAAGGGGCCGAGTTGAATGACACCTCACGTGACTGTTGGAAGTGGCTCGAGGCCGAACACTGTGCTTACAGGATGAGTAGCGCTTCATGCTAATCGCTCGCTGGGCCAACTCCCTGTTACGGAGCTGTGTCGAAACTTTTTTGCTGAATACTGCCAAAAAGCTCGATTTTTTCGAGACTTTGAGGCCCGAGTGTGATATATGCTTGTTCAGGTAGATTTTTCAATTCTAGTGTTTTGTGGGAGGTGTCCACCCAACTATGGCGACCAAAGCCGCGACAGGCAAGAAGCGAATGACGCAGTCGGAGGTACTTAATCACTTCGCCGAGAAGACAGGAATGAAGCGCGGACAAGTTAAGGAATTCTTCGAGGAAATTTCAAACCTCGCAGCCCGGGAAGTAAAAGCGAATGGTGAGTTCGTGCTTCCGGGCTTTGGCAAGCTAGTCAGATCTGACAGAAAAGCTCGCGAGGGACGTAATCCTGCTACTGGAGAAACGATCCAAATCCCAGCCAAGACAACTTTAAAGTTTCGCGTGGGAAAGAGCATGAAAGACACGGTCTTACCGAAGAAGTAAGCTAGCTCATCCCTGAGATTTCTGGGCTTCAAGAAGCATAGAGCGCTGCCCCCGGTTCATAGCTCGATGAACTCGGAGCGGCGCTTACGCTTTTTATCACCTATCACATGTGCGGAAAATGTCCGTGCAACCCACAGTGAGCGCGCGATGGTTATCCGCTTTCGATGCAAACCATTGCTACTATTTGAGTTAACGGCAACGTCAGCTGGACGATGATTAGCTAAGCGCAGGCCCCTCAAAAGGCAGACAATTGATCCGTGCTTAACTGTTGCTTTTCACACCACTCGATGCGGTGAAAAGAAAAAGAAGGTCTAGCATTTCCCAAAGGACTCGTCTATAATCACCCGTTTTGCGGGACATGTAAAAGTCAGCGGGTCGAAACTGTGAATCCCAAGTTTAGTTTTGGGCGTAAAGTTTCAATGGCACACGATAACGATCTTGCATCCCGAGCGTTCGTTAGAACATCTAAGCTAGCAATCAATAACCCGAACAGTCGGGCAGTGAGGAGCAAAAGTAAAGTGACGTTTGATAGACATTTGCCGCTCGATGAGCGCATTCAACGAATTGATCATATCCAAGCGCGCCGATATTCAAAGCTGACGGGGGTCGCGTCGGAGATTGCCACGGAGGGTATCCTGCGGCACCTGCGCGCCTGTGATCGTATGGATGTCAATCCAGATATCTCTGCCGTGCGGGAGATTATCGATGACGCATTAAACGGGCGCCGCGTCTTCGCAGAGACGACCGAGCATCCGCGCGCTGCTTAACATCAACCCTAACTTTTTTATTCATTCCAAGAGACCGGCCCCTACACAGGGTCGGTCTCTTCATTTTGCCCGCGGCTTCGTAGGAGTTATCTAATCGAGTGACCAGCCGATCCTAAATGGGTTGACCGACCGGACCATTCGCATGCTAACATCCCCGCGCCTTAGGTAAGTGTGCTCCCGTAGCTCAGTGGATAGAGCATCTGCCTTGTTGGAGCCTTAATGAGGAAGGGTGTTTTGAAAAGAACTCATTAAGTGGACGACCCCATATGCGGGAACGCCCTGAGAGCCTTCGGTACTCGAGCATCGAATTGCGAGTAACAATCCGTAAGGATTGGGTAATCCGCAGGAAACCCCATGGACAAAACGAAGGGTGGGTTCCTCAGAGACTATACGGGTCGGGACTGCGATGTCTAAGATATAGTCCAGCCAGCAAACTCGTTTTGGCGAGCGGTCAGGGAAAGCCTGATGCTGGAAGCTAAGCAGAGGGCCGCAGGTTCGAGTCCTGCCGGGGGCAATGCCTTTCGTATTAATCATTGAACATTTTGTGGCGGCTATAGTTCAGTCGGTTAGAACGCTTGACTGTGAATCAAGAGGTCGAGGGTTCGAGTCCCTCTAGCCGCCCCAGTTACAAACATGGAGCCGAGGTAATCAGAATGCCAGACGAGCAGAGGGTCGCAAACAACTCCCAGACCTATGTTGTAACTGCCGAGGACTTTGCCTTTGAGACGGTGGAGCAAGAGAATGGACAGGCGACCGTTATCCGCTTTCGCTTAGAGGACACGCGTTACCAGGCCGGTGATGTCATAGTCGTGCTTTCAGGTGCCGACATTCATTTTCATGGGATGATTGGAAATCTGGCTGACGGTTGGGCCACTGCCAGCGATCGCCGCGGTTCCTTACTTCCTGTTACGGTTCAATAACCCGCCAGGCTTGATAACCGAACTTACTAACTATCTTGTGTAACCCGCGGGGAAATCTACCTTCACGCCAGGTGTCACGGAACTCACTTTGATTCGATGAAATCCCTTGGCAGGATGAGTTGATAGATAGGTTAGCGCTATTTGCTTGTCCAGCAACGAACTCACTTCCCTAATAAACGGATCAAAACTCACCGGGGCGCCAGTTCCCTGAAAGAACGCCCTGCCTCCAGTGTCGTCTGACAATTTCAGTAGTGAACCCTGTGCGTTCCCAATCAGGATCTGGTCCCTGGGGGCAACGCTGGGAGCATAGAAGGAATAAATAGCGATTCCTCTCCGCTGGGCTTCTGTAATCGCCCGCTGAAGGTCCACGCTTTGCGAGGTCGAACTCGAGTCAATGCCATGCGAAGTATCTAAACCATCTGAAACAAGCAGTATTGCCCTGCGACCGGAGGGTTGTGAGTCGAACCGTTTGATTGCCTCGATTACCTCAACGTAGGGATTGTACGCTGCCGCGCTCGCGACTCCGACGGGTATACGCAAAGCCTTTCCCGCTTTTTCCAGCTCAGTGGTAAATTTTTGTCTTACCTGCAAAGAACCACTCCTCACATAACCCACCAGCACGCGTGAGCCCCGCGGCAAGCGACGTATGAACTCCCGCAACGGCTTAATCTCGTTACCAATCGAAGGGACTAGATCATCCTGGATTAGCACTGCCAGTGTTAAGGGAGAATTTGTGCCGATCGCTCGAATTGAGAGGATTGTCTGGGGCTCGCCATCTTCGCTCACCGTCAGATCAATTGTTTGTAATTCTGGCTCGGGCCTTTCGCCGCTGACTTTGATGCTTATCGGGATGGTAACAGGATTGGCCGAACTCCTCGAGCTGCTGGTTGAAGACACCGATGGATTTTGGGCCAGGACTGGCCGGACCCTCAGGCCCATCGTCGACGTTAATCCCAAGGCAATCACTGCTGCGAAAATCGCTATTCTCTTCATTGCCACTCCTAATCGCATCTTGAAGGCATTTGCCGGCATTATACAGGCATCTGGGCCGAATCGCTGCCTGCTTTGGCTGATCTTGACTAGCGAACCCAGGTCTTACAGGCTAAGATCTTCCAATACGTAGCACTGAGCTTAGGAATATTAAGTCAGCGTTACCCTTAGATGCTGACGGGGATGCTGACGGGTGCAACAGTACGATGACTCAACCAGTGAAGGGTAAGCTTACAGACAAAGATAAGAGAGTGACTAAACTGCTCCGGTTCCTCCCCTGGCTTACCTTGCTGGTAACATTGGTCCCACTTCCCTTAGGTTTCTTCTTAATGTTCCTTGCTGCTGCCACTAGCGAGTCGGCGGCGGTCTATCTCTTCCTCGTTGGTGTCTCACTCGGCCTCGGAGTGGTCGCGGGTATAGTGCTCTTTATGCTTTTGTTTCTGTACCGAAGGCATTGGTTTGCCAAACTGCGTGACAGGCTCGCCGCGGACGGTATCACGGGTAGTGAGGTCGTCTGGTTTGAACCGGAATTGACCACCAGCGAACGTGAAACACGGCGGGAGCTGACTAGTCAGAATCCACTGCTGGCCGACGCTTACGTCGAAACCCTCGCTGCTCGTCTGACTGCGAGTCGGATAATTGCTAAGGCAAGCCGGGAATTAGTGAGAGTCCGGAGACGAATTAGCCAGGCGCGCAATATAGTGTTGGCAGACGCGACTTACTTACAGAGCGATCTCGAGGCTGACCATAAACGACTAAGTACGCTCAAGGTCGAGGCGGATGCTCGCTTGGCTGAAGCAAAAGCGCGCCTGCAGGCGATCGAAGCAGCCGCAAGCCGCAGCCTTACTGAGACTGAAACCGATGCTATGCTGCGGAGGCTGAGCGTTATGCAAGAGCATTTGCCATTAACGGTCGAAATGGAAAAGTTGGAACGAGAAGCCCTGCGAGAGGCGCAGAGTAACATTGACCAGAGTGTTCTAAGATCAGAAGCGGCCGAAAAGATGCACTAACCACAGCGACCGTCGAATCAGGCAAATTCGCGCAAACGGTAAACCCCTGTCGCCAGCCTAACGGCAACGCCTTCATCCACTAATGCCCAGTTGCCCAACCCCGCATTCGGTGCGGACAAGCCCGTAACGCTGGCGAGTTCGCGGCGGATCGTCATTCCGGCCCCACTCAGATAGGCGCGGGCAATTTCTCTTAAGGCTTCCTCGCTTGTCACGCGGATTTTCAATTCCTCAAGGAACCGGCTTTCCACTAACGACCAAATATACGTGAAGGTCGGTTCATATATAACGTCGCTCGGAATCACATTAAATGTCTTCTGAAGCTCATCAATGGCCTTATTGAAGCGAATGCGATCAGTAATACCGCTCGCCTGACGGAGATCGCGGCTAGCCATTTCCCACTCACCACGTAAGACGCGCAAGACAGTGAGCGCATCGTCCGATAGCAAGGTTGATTCTTCGTCCGGACGAACTCCCCAAAGAACGTGAAAATGCGGAATTAGTCGACGTGCTATGAAGGTTGCGCGTCCTCGCAGGAGTTTGCCGTAATAGACTCTGCCACGTCGCATCAGCTCATCCTTGATTGTCCAGGCAAGAGAACTTTCAGGATCCTTCTGAACGTTGCGAGGCATATGCGCGTCGCGCCGACCACAAACTCCTATGTAAATGGACGGACCGGGCCGTCTCGAATCTGTCAGGGCGCCGCAAAACCCTATATCTTCGATAAACTTCTCTGCCCCGTACGCATCCTCAAGCCGGTGCTCCGGCTCCCGGCGCCACTTCCGATCACGGTAAGCCTGAACTGCTTCGGGTAAACGTGGAATCTCGCTCATTCACGCCATGCAATCAGAATGACAAATCACGCCATCAATCTGACCGACCGAGAATGGTTTCGGTTTGCAGCGTCCCGCAAGATCCGTCTTTATTGCCAGCAAATCGCTATTCTGGTGGGATTTAGGCTTTGGCATATCCAATGCAATGGGAGGGCTGCGCCTGGTTGTAGAAATTGTGCTGGCGCCGATATTCGAGATCAAAGAAGCGACAGAGGTGAGACTAATGCGGACTTAGGTGAGATTAATGAAGAGAACAAAGCTTTCCGTGGCATTGGTTTGGTTAACCTGTTTGTCGGTGGTGCTCTCGTTGTGCATGGGCATCCTGCTGGACGACAGGGCGAATGCCGCCAGCAAGCCCGGACAGGACGGCGTGGCCAAGAAAGACAGGAACGGAAACAAGAGAGACAAGGTCGCTTCAGATCTTCGCGAGAATACTCGCAAGAGACCAAGCCAAAACGGCGTCAAGATTATTTTGCAGCTTAATGACCAAATCGGTGAGTCTCTTAAAGCCGTGCTCAAGGGTAATGGAATAAAGATAAAGAAGAGCTTTGGCAATTTTAACTCCCTTGCAGTTGAGCTACCAGCAAGTGTGGTCGAATCTCTAGCATCATTCCCGGAAGTCGAGTTCATATCGGTAGACAGCGAGGTCAGAATTCTTGGCGGTCATGTCTCTCATACAACGGGCGCCGATAATGTCCGAACGATGGGTCCCAACGGCACGGCGTTGGATGGGGCCGGAATTGGAATCGCAGTGTTGGATTCGGGAATCTACTCGGGCCATGACTCGTTTGGCAGTCCTCAATCTGGCGGATCGCGAATCATTGTTAATCAAGACTTCACCGGTGAAGGCCGCACTGATGATGTGTACGGACACGGAAGTCACGTGGCGGCGGCCGCTGCTGGAAATGGTGTTGTGTCGAAGGGTAAATACATTGGAATCGCCCCGAAAGCCGACATCATTAGTCTACGTGTCCTTAATTCTCAGGGTGTCGGCAGGGTCTCATCCGTGCTGGCGGCGTTGGACTGGGTGATGAATTCGAATTATAACATCCGAGTAGTGAACATGAGCCTCGGCATGCCGGCAGTCAACTCTTACAAGAACGACCCCATTTGCCTTGCGTCCCGCCGACTTGTCGATGCAGGGATCGTCGTTGTGGCTGCAGCAGGCAACAACGGTAAGAATGGCCTCGGTCAGAAGACTTATGGACAGATACACTCCCCAGGAAATGAACCCTCAGTGATGACTGTCGGCGCAGTCGATACCAAGGGTACTGATAATCGTGCCGATGACAGTATTGCCAGTTATAGCTCACGCGGCCCTACGCGGAGCTCGTGGTCCGATGAAAACGGTTTGAAGCATTTTGACAACATCATTAAACCGGACATCTCAGCTCCTGGGAATAAGACTGTTTTTGCTCAGTCCCCGAACAACCTTCTAGTGACCAGAGATCCATCTTTGGATGCCATGGTCAGTAATAAACCCGAACGCAAAATGATGAAGCTGAGCGGTACTTCGATGGCTTCGCCAGTAGTTGCGGGCGCAGTTGCGTTGCTGTTGCAGGCTAATCCGACGTTGACCCCGAACATGGTTAGATCAATCTTGATGTATACAGCGCAGCAAATTCCTGGCGCGAATATGTTCGAGCAAGGAGCTGGTGAACTCAATATCGAAGGCGCTGTTCGACTCGCAAAACTCGTGCGCAAAGACTTGACTTCGACAACAGCGCTCGGTGCGCCCTTACTGACGGGCGCAGCCCCAGCGCCTCAATCCAGCATTTCATACAGTGATGAAATTCAGGTTACGAATGCATTAGGGATTTCAGTAAGCGTAACAAACTCCGGAACCTGCACCTTCCAATGGTCACAGGGAGTTATTGTTGGCAACACCTATGCGACCGGCGTTTCATTAATTTCCAAGTATCAAAAGATCTATGCGCTGGGCGTTCTCCTCGGCGACGGCGTACTTTTAGGGGACGGTGTTCTCCTCGGCGACACGCTAATGCTCTCCAACGGCGTGCTGCTCGGCGACAGCATTCCTCTTAGCACCGGTACCACTATGGGCCAGGGTGGATCCTTCATCCCAACCGGAGTCTTACTTGGTGATGGTGTTCTATTAGGCGACGGCGTGTTGCTTGGCGATGGAGTCTTGCTTGGCGACGGTGTATTGCTGGGCGATGGCGTTCTCCTCGGTGATGCAATAATCCAAGCCAACTCAGCCATGCTCGGTGGTGACCCCACTCCAGCGATGCCAACCGATCCTGACGATGGGGTTGATTATCTTGACTATTGATTGAGTCGAATTCGACGCACTCAAGCAGCTTGAAACATCAACCACCAAACAAAAGGATAAATGCCATGTATCAACAAAACGCGATCGCACAAATGATGTCAGCCCCAACCAGAAGGAAGACTCCGCAAACAGGTAAAGTAGAACGCCTGACTGCCATGAATGAGGTGGAGGCGCTTGAGTTCTTATCGGCACGGCCGAATCATACCGTCGCAATGATGGGTTTCATTCGGGATAACGGAATTGTAAGCCCGCTCAACCGCGGCGATTTCTACGCCTATCGAAACCAAACAGGGCAGCTTGAGGGCATTGCCCTTATCGGTCACGCAACATTGCTGGAAACTCGCAGTGACCGCGCTCTGGAAGCCTTTGCGGAAGTGGCTCAGAAAGGCAAGAGTGCTCACATGATTATGGGTGAGCAACAGCGTGTCGATGAGTTCTGGGCCTACTACTCTGCAGCGGGCCAGGAATATCGCCTCGTTTGCCGGGAGTTGTTGTTCGAACTGCGCTGCCCAGTGGCAGTGCGAAGAGCCGTCCCAGGCTTGCGGCTCGCTACACCTGCCGACCTTGAACTTGTGATGCCCGTTCAGGCAGAAATGGCCTTTAATGAAAGTGGGATCAACCCGATGGAGCGCGACCCTGAGGGCTTTCGTCAGCGCTGTATGCGACGCATCGAACTGCATCGCACGTGGGTACTGGTCCAGGATGGCGAACTGATTTTCAAGGCGGAAATCATGGCTGGTACTCCTGAAGCTACCTACCTCGAAGGTATTTGGGTCAGCCCCAACCATCGTGGCACAAGTCAGGGCCAGCGATGCATGTCACAACTTGCGAGAAATCTCCTGCTTCAATCGAACGCGCTTTGCCTGCTGGTAAACGAGAACAATGCGAAGGCCCACAACTTCTACGCAAAAGCTGGCTACAAGCTTCGCAGTGTCTATGGCTCCATCTTCTTAAAGTAACTTTCTTCCGAACGCTAACTCCAAGAAAGACCCTATTGCGCCATGTCTACAGTCCTTTACTCTACATTCCAACCCGCATCATCCCAGATGCCCCCCACCGTCTACTCGGAAGTTGTAGGCA
>JBPCIQ010000037.1:0-13966 GCA_051006135.1 Pyrinomonadaceae bacterium
CCACAAATCACACGAAGTAACTCGAATTAAGGCAGCCATTTCGTGCGGTTTCGTGTGGTTTCGTGGATCGTCCTTGTTTTCAGAGTACCGCCCGGCATCCGACGAGGCACAGGTGACCCGGCAGGTCGTTTGAAGCCAGTACCGTCGCCAAAATTCAATTGCACGAATAAGCTCAACCCTTTTGGGCTCTGGCCTGTTTTCTTTAATTTTACGATTTTCCCAACCCTTCAGATTTCTCTCTGGAGTCATGAACGTGTACGTTTCGCCGGGTTGAATCCCTACGTCATCAGACTGCAACGGGGTAGTATAGTCAATGGAAAGTTAACGGAAGCCTTCTTATCAAGCTACAACAAACCGCCTAAAGCTGAGCTAGCGCTAGCTCCAGCAACAGAATCTTCTTAATGCCTTTATAGAGGGGCTCGATTTCGCAGTTTTCTGTCAGGGCATGCGAGTCGTCACAGGGGCCGGCCCCGGTGGAAATAGACGGAATGCCTTGTAGCAAAGCGGCGGTTGAATTATTCGAGCCGGTAGGCGTAATCGGTGGATCGAATCCCATCGCGCGGTGCACTGCTTCAGCCATCTTCACCAGGAAAGAATCGCGATGGCCCGGTATGGCTGCAACCGGTGAGGACGAGATCACGTCAGTCTTCAAAGTCATACCTGCGCGCTTCGCTTCCTCCTCAAGGATCGCGGCAATCTTCATTTCCAGGTCGGAGATGACATCGCTATCGGTTGAGCGCAGATCGACGGTAAACCACGCGTCGGCCGCCTTTGCGTTGACAACCTCTGACCCTCCCAGCATGCCAATGTTCAAATTTGAACTGTTCGGCACCTTGAGCTCGTAGATTCTGGAAATCGCGCGCGCCAGCGGCAAGCTGGCGGAATAGGGCGGCGTGCGCGAGCGCGTGTGTCCTCCCGGACCGACGAAGTGATGCCGATACCAATTGATGCCGATGCCGGCATACGTGAAGCCTTCGTAGCCGCCGTCAAGCGCGACGTAGTAGTCGACCTTTCCTTTGTTGTCTTTGACAAATTGCTCGGCGCCCGTTAACCCTCCTTCCTCGTCGGTTGTGAAAACAAAAATTAGATCGCCCCTGGTCTTGATCTGTGCTGCGTCGAGCGCGCGAATCGTTGCGAGCAAGGCTTCGATGTTTCGCGTGTCGTCGCCCACTCCAGGCGCATACACTCTTCCGTCACGGATGGTGGCCTTGATCTTCAATCCCGGCTGAAACACCGTATCCAGATGAGCATCAAAAACTGTTACCGGGCCACCGCCGGTTCCTTTGCGGACCGCGATCAGATTACCTGCCGCGTCATAACGAATGTCTTGTAGTTTGGATTTGCGCAAGAGCCTTTCGATGTATTGCGCGCGTTCCCGCTCATGCCCCGAAGGCGCGTTAATTTCTGTAATCGCGATCCACTCGCGCAATATGCGCTCGCGATCCTTATCTATGTGCGCGCTAGCTGTTTTCACTTGAGCGGAGTTCTGCAGCGCCTTCACCTGATCCAGGTACTGCGGCGGTGTGGGGGCTGACGTTTGGGATTCAACCTGGGTGCAAGTGAGCAGCAGAACAAGTGAAATTAGGGTAGCAGGAGCTAATCGGCGCATGGTATTTCCTCTTCAATCGAATATAGTAGAGCGGCAAATCATTCTAATGGTTTCTTGCTCCATCCTGAAGGCAACGTGCTTGGTCAAGTTAGACGGCCACGGTTTGGTATCTTGGCGGGACCTGCGGTTTTTTCACCAGTGGCCTGGTGCAGTACAACTGGGGCTACTCAGAAGTTGTGATGATTTTTTATCTCGTTGTGGGTCGGACGTTAGTGATTGAAAGAAGAGCAAGACTCAATAATTTGTAAGAATTGAGTCCGGTGCGAAACCCATCTGCTCCAGGCGATCGCGGGTTTGCTCGATCATTTCCGCTGAGCCGCAGATTAGGGCGATCGGTGACGACAGTGAGGGCAGTACGTGATCTAGCAGCGACTGGACATAACCGGTAGGACCCGACCAATCGTGTCCGTCAGGCCTTGAGATCACCTGGCGTAATTCCACACCTGCATCCTCCCAGCCTTCCGTTTCATCTCGATAACAGAAATGATCGGGCGTGCGCGCACCGTAGAGCACCACCAGTTGGCCAAAGTCCTGCTTGCGTTTAATCACATGGCGCAGTGCGGATCGCAGGGGAGCGACACCGGTGCCCATTGCTACGAAGACAAGGTCTTTCTGCTTCTGTTCATCGAGCCCAAAGCCATGGCCCACCACGTCAACCAGGCCAATTCTCTCCCCCGGTTTCATATCGAAGATGCGATCGCTGGCGCCTATCGTTTGCTTTACCAGGACCTCCAATTCCGGATCATCAGGCGCACTCGCGAAAGCAAAATAAGCCGGGGCTTCTCCATCTACTTTCAAAACTGCCACCTGGCCGGGCACAAACGTTACGCCATGGACCCCTCGGGCATCTTCCGGCATGAGATCAAACGACCGCGTAGCGCGAGCTTCGTCGCGAACATTGGTGATCATCAGTGAACGCATGTTCCTGGTCTTAACTCCGGCCCACTAAAGTGCGGTTCTCGCAAGTGTAGCAAACCTGACGCAGAATTCGGGATCGCAGTGCTACAATAGGTCCTCGACAACTAACTATTGAGACTAATAACCATGGCAAAGCGCTCGCGCCTCTTACGAATACAAGCTGCCAGCCTGGCTGCAATCGCGGTTTTTGCAATCGTCGCTTTCTGCGCCGGCACTCTTACCGCCCAATCCGGCAGGCGAGTGCCGAAGTCAAAGTCTGCTCCTCCACCCGAGCCGCAATCCGTTCCCGCCGAGACGAAGCCTGCGGAAAAAGCGAAGCCCACGCTGTCGCTCATCGTTGGCATCAATCGGGATTTGAGTTTCCTAAACATACCCTCGTACTTTTCTGACAGCGTCTTGCGGGCTTGTGTGGATCGGCTCGACGATTATCCGTCAGTCGAAGTTGACGTTGCGCCTCGTGACGTGAACCGCGGCGAAGCAGCTAAGCGAGCCAAGGCTGAGAAGGAAGCTTACGTTGTCTGGCTTAATTTGCGGGAAGATTCAATGAGTGATGGCGGCAGAAGTAATTTTAGCGACATTTATATTCAATACGTGGTATTTACTCCGCAAACTGCGAAAGTCGCGACCAGCGGGCAAACCTACCAGCAATCATTTCGTAGCGGTGGGGTGATCGGACTGCCGAGGACATCAGGCGCAGCAAGTGAGTATGCGTTAAAGCAGGCTGCGCGAGAGGCTGCAGAGCGGATCCTTGCAGCAATTAAGAGCCACACGCCAGGAGATCGTGTACCTGGATAGTTATTCTCCCCGCCTAGCGAGCCTCATCGTAGAGTTGATCAATCACGCTTCGGTACTTTTCATCAATCACTCGCCGTTTCACTTTTAGTGTGGGCGTCAGTTCCCCACCTTCGATCGTAAATTCGTTTTCCAACAAGACTATCTTCTTAACCCGTTCATACTGAGCCAGGTCGGAAGTTAGGCCGGCAATCTGGCGTTCAAGCAAGTCGATTATGCGTGGATTGTGGCAGAGTTCCGCATGATTGGTGGCTTTGATTCCTTTCATCTGAGCATAAGAATCAATTTGCTGCCAGTTGGGCACAATCAAGGCTGCCGGAAACTTGCGCCCGTCGCCGATTAGCACAACCTGGTTAACAAACCGCGACCCTTTGATCATCTGCTCGAGGGGTTGCGGCGCAATGTACTTCCCACCGGAAGTTTTGAACAGCTCCTTCTTGCGATCCGTGATACGCAGAAAGCCGTCCTGGTCGATCGTACCGATGTCACCGGTCTTAAACCATCCGTCCACCGTAAAAACTGCTTTGGTCGCTTCAGGTTTGTTGTAGTAGCCGCGCATTACGTTGGGGCCGCGAGTTTCAATCTCTCCGTCCGAAGCAATCCGCACTTCGACGTTTCTGATCGGCTTACCGACTGTTCCAATACGGTTTTCCTCCAGTCTTCCCGCCGTAATCACTGGGGAAGTTTCTGTGAGGCCGTAGCCTTGAATAATTGGAATGCCCGCGCCGAGATAGATGTAGCCAAGCTCTTCAGGCAGTGCTGCTCCTCCGGAAACGAGCAGTCGAATACGACCGCCGAAAGCTTCTCGCCACTTGGAGAAGACGAGCCGGTTGGCCAGCCGGTGTTTGAGCGTCAGCCCAAGGGGCACCGGCTTTCGATCAACCGCGAATCGCGCGTAGTCCTTGGCAACTGAAACGGCCCAGGAAAGCAAGGCACTATTAATTTTTCCTTTAGCAGCAACCCGCTCCTTGATTCGCGTATAAATCTTTTCGAATATGCGAGGTACTCCTACCAAAATTGTCGGTCTCACTTCGCGCAGATTCGCACCAATCGTGTCCAACGACTCCGCATAGTAAACAGCCATTCCCTGATAGAGGTACATGTACATTGCCTGCCGTTCAAAGATATGCGAGAGAGGCAGCACGGAAAGAACAGTGTCATTCTCGTCAAACGAGAGGTGAGCGGATGAATCGATCAAGTTTGACACGAGATTTGAATGCGTGAGCATTACCCCTTTGGGTTCGCCCGTGGTGCCCGAGGTATAAATAATCGTCGCCAGCTCCTCAGGCTCTGTTCCTCGCGTCAAATCATAGATCAGGTTTGGTTGTTCTTCTGCCAGAATCTGTCCGCGCTGCTCAAGCTCGGAAAGAGCAATTCCCTCGTTTTCCTGCACCCCTTCACCATCAAAGAAGACCACCTGCGCGACTGCAGGGCACTCTTTCAGGACTTCTCTGATCTGCAGAAACTTCTCGTGGTTGGATACCACCAGGACACGCGAACCGGAGTCTTTCACAATATAACGGACCTGATGTGGTGTTAGCGTGGAATAGATTGGGACATCGATGGCGCCAGCAAACAGGCAACCAGCGTCCATCAGGGTCCATTCGGCACGGCTTTCAGAGAGCAGCGCGACGCGATCAGCGCGGCGTACGCCAAGCGCATAGAGACCTGCGGCAATGCGGCGTACACGCGCCAGCATTTCGGTTGAGGAGATCGATACCCAGCGACCATCCTTTTTATAGTTGAGTGTATCCGCGCGTTTGTGTGATGCTGCGATCCGCTCAAACACTTCGACCAACGTCGTTGGATCGTCGGCGATCAAAGGCGGGCGCGCTGGTCGTGTCACGCGCAAGTCAGTCATCGGCTGTGGGATTGAATTCACCTCGCGCTGACTCCATTGAGGAAAATGTCAAGCACTTGATCGGCCAGGGGCGCTAATTTGTACCGGCGCTTTGAAAGGATCCAGTTGGTCGCCATCTCATCAAGGGCGCCGAAGAGAACCTTGGCAACCACCTTTGCATTCAAATCCGCACGAAATACACCTGCGTGCTGGCCCTCTTCAATAGCCGCGCGAAGCAGACCCAGATACTCGGCAAAGCCGGCGGCGGAAAACTCTTCCATGAACTTGGTCGAGCCCCGCAATTCCACCTGGAAGACTACGGCGAGGTCGCGATCCGCCCCGAGTCGTTCCAGGTGGAGCGTAGCGATGCGTCGAAGTTTCTCGCGCGGATCCGAAACCCCTTGGAGTTGCGCTCGCCCGTGCGCTATCCCCTCCTCCATACTGCGATCGAAGATGGAATGAAGTATGTCTTCCTTGCTCTTGAAGTAGAGGTAAACCGTACCATCGGCGACTCCGGCTTCGCTGGCTATGTCTGCCACCTTGGAATTGAAATATCCGTTGCGGGCAAAAACCGTGATCGCTGCGCGCAAGATCGCTTCGCGCTTGTCGGCGACCAGGGGGCGAATTGAATTGAGTGAACGGGCAGATCGCATTTGATTTCCGATTTGTGATTTCTGATTTTAGATTGCCAAGACCTTGGCGACTCGAATAGTTAGCTAACCCGGAGCCGGCGAAAATCAAAATCGCAAATCCACAAATCTAAAAAATACCGTGACTGAATGAACATTCACTCAGTACTACCTGCAAGCCTAACGCGCTCGAAAGAATTCTGCAAATATGAAGGGAAAGTCGTAAGAAAACCTGCGAAATCCTGATGATTGTTCCTTTAGTCGCCCGATCAATCCTTCGACTTTGAGTCACCGTCGATGATGCGCTCCTCTTTGAGTAGGCTGACGGCGTTGTCACTCGCGAGAGCTTGCCCGCCCAAACGCAACTCTTGCACGGGACGGCCCAGCTCAATTCCCAGCGTTCGAAATAGTTTGGCAATGCGGTAATTGATATCGCTCCTGATCTGTGGATGACGGCTGGGTTCGCGCGTCCATACCAATAAACGAAAATCAAGCGAGTAGTCGCCAAACTTCAGAAACTGAACTCTCGGCGGCGGATCTTCTAACACTCTGTCCACGCCTTCGGCGGCCTCAAGCAGAGTTTCTTTGACGACCTCGATGTCGGAGTTGGAGGCAACGCCCACGGGAATAGAGATGCGGGCGCGAGCATCGCCATAAGACCAATTAATCACACTCTGACTAACGAGCTTTGAATTGGGAACAATAATCGCAATACGATCGTTGGTGTAAACAATCGTAGTCCGCAGTCGAATGGTCTGCACGTCACCTTCGTCTTCACCGATGGTGATTCGATCGCCAACGCGAATTGGTCGCTCAAAAAGCAGAATGAACCCCGAGGCGATGTCGGCTGCGATGTACTGCAAACCAAAACCAATGCCAACTGAAAGAGCAGTGAACACGACGGCGATCGATGTGAGGTCTAAACCGAAAGCCTGCTTCAGCGCTGCGAGCAAACCAATGGTGATCAGAAAATAGTTTGCGAGGCGGGCGACGGTGTAGCGGATGCCGGGATCAAGATTAGCTCGAGCGGCAATGCGGCGCTCCAGTAGGGAGCTGACGAAACGCGCGAGAATTAGGGCGACCAGAAACACGACGAGGCCAAGCATTACACTGGTAGCCGAGACCTCGATGTTTCCGACCCTGAACTTGTGATTAAGATAGGACCAGACGTGTTTAAAAGCGCCTTCGTCCTGAACTGACAACAACAACTGGAAGCTAAACTGTATGGCGGCGACAACTGCCCCAAACAACTTTGCAACGGTTAAGGTTGCCAGCAGCAAACAGCATCCCTCCAAAGAGTTGATATCTCACAGCATAATAACATTCCTATTAAGCTACCGAGTGTGTGAAACTCAATTCTTGATGTTAAGAGGCTCGTGGGCAATCTCAAGGTCGGGAAGGTGGATCCTGTCCCCGCTTCAAGTTTGATAGCCACTCAGCAACGCCTTGGGAAATTGAGGTTCGACCACTTGCGAGTCATGTGCTTTTGGGGGGTGAGAGTGAATCGAGTCGTTAGGGTTTAACGATGAGTTCTATCACTTCAGCGCCAATTGTCCCGCCACTAATCTTCAACCGCGCGATAGTGACGGGAAGACTGAATCTCCTCGGACCGGCGCTGCCTGGGTTGACGTAGAGAACTCCTTTACGTTCCTCAACCGAAGGCTTGTGAGAATGACCGCTCACTACTACCTGAAAACCCGCGACTGCAGGACTCAGATCGATCTCCTTCACGTCGTGTAGCATGTAAATTGAGATTGACCCAACCTCCGTCACTTCCCAGGCAGGCAGTTGCGCGGCCCATTCCCCTTTGTCATTGTTCCCACGAACGGCAACGACCGGTGCAATGCCCTTTAAGGTTTCGAGCACCTCCGCACCGCCCACGTCCCCAGCGTGCAGAATCAGATCAACTCCCTTTAGCGCTTCAACCGCCTCCGGTCGTACGAGACCATGTGTGTCTGAGATGATTCCGATGAGTTGCTCCATCATCCTTTTGTCGCCCTACAAAGTTACTCGACTACTGTCGAGACCATCTTCAAGTAAATGGGCCGTCAGGAACCCACGACACAATGAGATTTGATTCGTCGCTGAGAAACTACTCGGGGGTTGGGTTGGCGGGTGGCCTATTTCGTTAATTGGCGGAGGGGACAGGACTCGAACCTGCATGACCTTTCGGTCGGCGGTTTTCAAGACCGCTGCACTACCAATTATGCGACCCCTCCGCTTTAGCGATGGAAAATAATATAACTCACTGGCAGGCTACGACAAAGCACGAACCGAAGGGCGCTTTTATCCGCTAGCTTCGGATTTTGAACTTGGAGCTTTGCGCTTTGATCTTTGTTTCCTGAATTTGCGATCTGAGTTGGAAACGTGTCACGATCTCTCCCATAAACAGCAAACAGTGGTCAGCAGTCAGCGGTCAGCAAAACAAAAGCTCAAAGAACAAAGTTCCAAGAACCAGATTCAAATTTGATGCGCGTCACAATCGGTCAGATAAACACCACTAACGGCGATTACGAAGGCAACACTGCCCGTATCATTCGCGCGATTGAGCAGGGGCGGAAGGACAAGACGGATCTCGTCGTCTTGCCTGAGACTTGCATCCAGGGATACACCTCGCTGGACTGGTTTCTCGATCGCGACGTAACATGCCATGCTTTGGAGCCTCTGGATAAGATTATCGCTGCCACTGAAGGCCTGACCGCGATCGTCGGTACGGTGCGACCCACGGAAAACCCGACTGGCCGCAAGCTCTACAACTCAGCCGCAATCATTCGCAACAAACAGCTGGTCGGGTTCGCCGACAAAACCCTGCTACCCGAATACGACGTTTTTGACGATCCGCGATACTTTGAGCCCGCGCGTGAGCGTCGTCTATTCAATATAGAAAAATGTAATCTTGGCGTCGCTGTTTGCGAAGACTTTTGGAACGACAAAACCTTTTGGAAGGAGCGCCTATACGCCCACGATCCCGCGGATGAGTTGATTGATCTCGGCGCCAACGTGCTGGTTTCGATTAATGCGTCTCCTTTCAACAAAGGGAAAATGGCGGAGCGTCGCGCCATGGTCTCTCATCGAGCAAAGGGGGCCGGCATTCCCATCGTCTTCGTTAATCTGATCGGCGGCAATGATGGAATTATCTTCGACGGCGCCAGCATCGTTGCTGATTGCGATGGCAGGATTATCCTGCAAGCGCCGCCTTTCGAGGAGTTCTTTGGCACCGTTGATCTTGATTGCGGCGTGCTCGATGAGCGGTGCTTGCCTGGCGATGACAGCGAGACCATTCACCGCGCGCTAGTGCTCGGCATCCGCGATTACGCGCGGAAGAATCGCTTTAAGACAGCGGTCTTAGGCCTCTCTGGCGGAATCGATTCGGCCCTGGTAGCGGCGCTCGCGTGCGAAGCCTTGGGTGCGGAAAATGTACTCGGTGTAATGATGCCGTCGCCCTATTCGTCGCGGTCAAGTATTGATGATTCGCTGGCTCTCGCCAGCCGGGTCGGCATGAAAGTAACGGAACACCCGATCACGGAAGCTTTCCAGGTCTTGCTGAAACAACTACAGCTCTCCGCACCTGCCGGTGATGGCAATTCGCATGCGGCCGAGAACCTGCAATCGCGTTTGCGGGGAAATATTCTGATGACGATTTCTAACGCTGAGGGTCGCTTATTGTTATCGACTGGAAACAAGTCAGAACTGGCTCTGGGTTATTGCACTCTATACGGCGATACGAATGGAGGTCTAGCGGTCATTGGAGACGTGCTAAAAACAGAAGTCTATGCGCTGGCCCGCGATTTCAATCGCGAGAAAGAGATCATTCCGATTTCGATAATCGAAAAGCGCCCCTCGGCGGAACTGGCCCCCGGACAATTCGACGATCAGTCACTGCCACCATATGACAAGCTCGATCCAATTCTGCAGTTATACTTTGAAGAGAAAGCAACGCCCGAGGAGATTATCGCTGCGGGAAACGAGCAAAGCCTGGTCTATGACATCCTGAATCGGGTGGAATCACCGGCGAACGAATTCAAGCGCCGGCAGTTACCTCCCACACTGATCATTTCGCGGAATGCGATCGGTATTGGTCGGCGCCGTCCAGTCACACATTCCTATCGGCGCACCCCGGAGAACAAATAAGGCTTCAACTTGAGCGCCGGCTGATAGTGGTACTGGTTGAGTTTCGCCCTTAACCTCCCGGTATCAATGCGATCGTAGCTGCGGCTCCGCCGCCCGATGTGAGGAAGCGGGTATTGAGGCTGTGCCAAACTCAGAAATCCCACCAAAGTTCAGTCTCATGGGCCGCTTACGTTGACGAACAGGTTGGATCTGAACAATCCACCAACTTCCGTTGGTAGGATTTCCGAGTTTTGACACAAGTTGTTTTCGACTTGCCAGCCAGGTGCCGGTTGAAGCAATATCGTTTTGTTCCCCAACCTCTTTAGTACGATCCAATTTCGAGATAAGGTGTTGAAATGATGAGATTCAAGTCTTTAACCTTGCTACGCAAGATTTGCTCATTGTCGCTTGTCATCTGTTCATTAGTCTTTGCCGGATCCATTGTCAGTAATGCGCAAGGTCAGGACAAGAAGCCCAAGGTTTCTGAGGGCGAGGCCAAGGGAGCAAGCGCAATTAATTCAGCGCCTGACGCTGCTGCGAAGCTCGCGGCGGCAGGGGAGTTCGTTAAGAAGTATCCCAAGAGCCCTTTGCGGGCGGAAGTTTCAGGATATCTCGTGGGCCAAATTGATCAGGTCGGTGACGCCGCTCAGAAGCTGGCGCTCGCTGAAACCTTTCAGAAGACGTTTACGGGAGACAAGGAACAGGAAGCCATTCAGCCGGTAATATTCGATGCGTATCTTGCGGCGAAACGAACCGACGATGCCTTTACTCTCGCTGCGTCTATCTTGGCCAAGCAGCCGGAAAATGTTGTTCTGCTGACGCGGATGCTAATTGCCGGATCAGACGAAGCAAAACGGCAGAATCCAAAATACGCACCGCAAAGTCAGCAGTATGGCCTGAAGGCGATCGAACTGATTGAGGCGAATAAGAAACCTGCCGACATGACCGACGCAGCATGGGAGAACATTAAGGCACTGCTCCCGGCGCTATATCAAAATATGGGTATACTGTCGCTGGTAAGCCGGAACTCGGCGGAAGCTCAGACGAGACTGGAAAAAGCTGCCACGCTCAATCCTGCCGAGCCCTTCAACTACGTTCTGCTCGGCAGTATTGCTAATGACGAGTACCAGCAACTGGCGACGACTCATAAGTCGATGCCAAATGGGCCACAGAAAGATGACCCACTGAAAAAGGCCACCGCAATGATGGATAAGGTGATCGATCTTTATGCCCATGCAGTCGGCGCAACTGATGGAAAACCGGAGTATCAGCAGATCCACGATCAGCTCATGCAGGATCTTACGCCCTACTACAAGTATCGTCACAACCAGTCGACCGAAGGACTCCAGCAGCTAATCGACAAGTATAAAGTGCCTGCTAAGCCTTGAAAGCTACTCGCGGCCAGTTTTGACTATCCTTAATCAGAGTTACGCAGCATAGCGGGAGTAAACTGACTTTACCTTCTCCAGAAAATCTCGTCGATCCACAATATGGTCGATCCACAATATGATAGAGCTTGACACTGCCTGATCCGCCCGCAAGCTTTTCCACCAGCTTTTCCAGAATCAAGAACTGATCGCGTTCAGTGATTCCTGCTGCATCCAGATAACCTGCGTGGCGCAGGCGCCGAATCAATTCCAGCAAGGTCAACCGACCCGCGAGCGTTCGCCCGCCGTGGGTGTGCGATCGGCTAACGAGGTATTGAATTAGCAGGGTTCTCTTCGCTGTCAAAGAAAGGTCGCATCGCTTCCGGTGCCGTCAACTCTGCTACGGAAGGAGCATAGCGCTTGATTTCGGAATAAGCGGTACGCGGTGCAAGGCCCATCTGGGCAGTGAAGATGTCGAAAATGCAGGCGAGACAGACCAGCGTGGAGTATTCCGTGACCATGCCTGGCGGGAAACCGCTGAAATCCAGTTCGCGACTCTTCCCGGTAGGTGGCACAGGCATTAAGAAAAGTCTGCTATTCAACGCGGCTCGGAAGCTGTTGAATTCACGTGATCGAAACAAGCGCAGGAACCAGGGCTTGATCAGTATGTCCTATAGCCAGGTCCAGTTCCGCTGCAATGTTGCCTGTTGCCTCCGTGAGTTTCCTGAAGTCAAAAAGATTGGCGTCAAGCAGATGAGAAGGCACAACGTTGCCCAATGCGGTAAGCATGGATCCGCGAATATGTGGCATCTCAAGTTCCAATTCGGCTATCAACCTGTTGATGCGCGCACGTTTCAGATTTGACTGGGAGCCACATAAGTCGCACGGGATTATGGGAAAGCCGCTTGTCGCCGCGAATGCGGCGATATCTGATTCGCGACAATACGCAAGCGGCCGGATAACTGTGTTGCGTCCATCGGTCGACCGAAGAATAGCGGGCATCGCCTTGAGCGTCCCGCCGTAAAAGACGTTCAGCAAGAAAGTAGCGATGATGTCGTCGGAGTGGTGGCCGAGCGCAATCTTGTTGCAACCCTCCGCGACCGCAATGTTGTACAGCGCCCCACGCCGTAGACGGGAGCAAACGGCGCAATAGGTCTTTCCTTCGGGAACCAGACGCTTAACTATCGAGTAGGTATCGCTCTCAACAATACGGAAGGGAACTCCACGGCTGGTGAGATACTCAGGCAGAACATTGGCCGGAAAGCCCGGCTGTTTCTGATCGAGATTCACGGCCAGCAGCTCGAAATTCACCGGAGCGCGTTCTCGCAGATCCAACAATAAGTCGAGCAAGGTATAACTGTCCTTGCCCCCTGATAGGCAGACCATTACCCGGTCACCATCCTGGATCATCCCAAAGTGATCAATTGCTTCACCCACGCGGCGAAGCAGCTTCGTTTTAGTTCTATTTTCAACCGGCATAGTCCTGTTATTGTCCTGTTAATGGGCTCCTACGTTTCCAAGTATGAGGATGCCACGTCAAAGTATGAGGATGCCACGTCAATTTGTGTCTGACAACATCAGACGGATCTACTTTTCTTGCGTCTTTTCAGATCGCGTTCATTCTCGTTAATCCGCGGCTGATTTCGAACTTTGCACGTAAGAAACTAGGCCTAAAGTGCTGAGCGAAAGAGGGGCTTTCATCGGATTACGACGATTATGCGAGTAAACCGCATTAGCTCTCTACCTATGCCAGAGGATTGAAGTGGGAGATTACATTTTCATTGCAAGCTAGACAGTCCCCAGTCACTTGTCTATCATGTAAACCCGCCTTTTGGGCGGCGCACCAATCAGCTAGCCATCAACGCTAGTGAACAATCCACTGACAGGGAGTCAAGCGTCGTTTTGTTGCTCTTACACCCCGATGGCACCTGTGACTAAACTTACCGCTCCCTCAATTACGGAGGTTAAAAATGTTAAGGATAGGAAAGAACGCGAAGGATCAAGACGAACAAGAACATTCAAGCGATAAGCAGGAGGTGTCACACTCAGCTCCCCGAACCTATTCTTCTTATCAAGGAACGAGTGGAGAAGCAAAGCCAGCCTCGGAATATTCTTCAGGGGCCGGTAAGGCGATTTCTGAAAGCGAGAACCTGGCGCGCGAGATCAAAGAAGGCACGCTTAGCGGCTTTGTTGGCGGTGGCACGCTGGTCACCGGTGAGGCATCATTCAAAGCCATGCTGCGGGTTGACGGCCACCTTTCAGGAAAGATTAGTTCCACCAGTGGTACCTTGATTGTGGGCGCAAATGGCGTCGTCGATGCCAATATTGAGGTCGCAGTTGCGATTATCCACGGCACCATCAATGGCGATATTATTGCTACTCAACGCCTTGAATTGGGCCGGGCGGCGAAAGTGAACGGAAATATTCAAACCCCGTCGTTGATGATTGAACAAGGCGGCATCTTCGAGGGCAGTTGCAAGATGGTTCAGATGAGCGCGGCTGCAGACAAGAACAAGAAAGACCAGAAAGAAAATCAAGCGTTCGATAGCACCAAGTCAGTCAGCACGGATGTCGCGCCGAAGCCGACTAACCCGGATGTATCGCCCAAGCCAACGCAGCAGGTTTCTAACGTTTCAAGGGTAGCGAACTAACTAGTTTCGCAACAACACGAAGTTATGAGGGCGTCTCGCCAGGACTGGCG
>JBPCIQ010000038.1:0-9478 GCA_051006135.1 Pyrinomonadaceae bacterium
TGAGTCGATGCGAACCTACAGAGATGTGAACTACGGTCACAGGTATTGAAATAAGCATCAATGATGATAATACCCGGCGGTTACGTTTTTAGCGATTCCCCAAGGTTAGAAGTAAGACTTTAGCCCAAGGGCGCAGAGGCGGCGCTTTTGTGTGACGCGTGGAGGTGAATGCGTTCGGCGAGCGACGCACCGTCCAAACGATGATAACGCAGGGCCTGTTGCGGGGTTCCACACGCCGGATATCCCTCCACGCCGAACTTGGCGAAACCGCGCTGCGCTAGCAGGTCGGCAGCTACCAAGGCGTTCAATAGATGATCGCCCAGTCCGCCAACCGGCGAATGATCTTCTAAAACGTAGAGGGAATTGCTCGTCCCAATAACCTGACGAAGCCATTCCGTGTCGACGCGGTTGAGCCACGGCATGTTAACAACTTTTACGTGAAAATCCCGTGTGCCCGCTATCTCAGCCGCTACGAGTGCCTCGTGAAGCATCACCGGTCCATAGGCGAACAGAACAGCATCGTTCCCTTCTGTCAGTGCGACGCCACAACCAAACCGCAGTCGATAGTCCGGCGGCAGTTCGATGATACGCGGTGACGGACCGATAATGAGGCGGAGCGCACAATTCTCGGTGGCCGCGTCAACGCAATACTCCAATGCCATGCGCGTTTCCACCGCATTGCACGGCTGGAGGATTACGCAATTTGGCAACGCACCAAACAAAGAGATATCACGTATGCTCTGGTGCGACTTTCCCGGGCCAGCGGGGATTAGTCCGGCATAGTGACAGGCATAGATGATTTTTGTTCGTTCGCCAGCGTTATTGTAGATTTGCTCGTTAGCGCGTGCGGATAAAAAACTGGAGAAGGTATTCACGACAGGTACCAATCCCTGACGCGCCAAGCCGCCCGCCATGGAAACCATATCTTGCTCCGCAATGCCATTCTCAATAAAACGGTCTGGATAGGTATGTTCAAATTCGCGAATGCGACAATCTGCGGATAGGTCACCGTCGAGTACTACCACGTCAGGTCGTCGGGCAGCGATCTCCACTAGCGCTTGGCCAAATGTCGCTGCGACAAACTCAGCGGATGCCTTGCTGGGTCGCTGAGTTCGCTGTAATTCACTGTCCTGTTCTCCCAGCAAACTGCTTGGGGAAGCGAGATCCACTTCCGGTGCTACCTTCTTCAGCGTAATAGCTGCTAGTCCCAGCGTCCTCAAGCGACCGTTGATCCGCTCGATTATTTCCTTATATGCCGAGAGATACGACTCGTCATCCGGTGCTCCAGCGTGCCAGCGATACAACCCTTCGCCGGCTTTAAGTGCCTGTGGGTGCTCCATAAAAGAAACCCCGCGGCCCTTGATAGTGTCTGCCACGAGCACTTTTGGTTTACCACTGATGCTTCTTAACTCGGCAAATGCCTGTTCCAGTTGCTGCCAGTCATGCCCATTGCAACGCACCACGTGCCAGTTAAAGCAGCGAAACTTGGCGGCAATATCACCTATATCAATGATCTGAGACACCTCTTTATCCGTCTGTAGTTTGTTGTGATCCACGATCACAGCGAGGTTACCGATCTGGTGATGTGCAGCTCCCTGCATCGCTTCGTAGTTCTGTCCCTCTTGTAATTCACCGTCTCCGGTCATAACAAAGACTTGACCCGAAAAACCGAGAAAGCGCTTGGCCCAGGCCATCCCACGTCCCTTAGAGATACCCATACCCAGCGACCCCGAGTTGGCTTCTATTCCCGGAATCCCTATATCCGGATGGCCATCCAACCCACCCAGCCGGCGCAATTGCATGATCTTGTCCTCGGGCAAAATGCCGAGGGAAAAGAGCACCGAGTAAAGTCCGGGCACATCGTGTCCCTTGGACGAAAAAAAGATGTCTCGATCAGAGTGGTCGATACCGAGCCTGACGGTGTTCATCTCCTGGTAGTAGAGCCACACGATGATGTCCATGGCGCTGAAGCTGGACCCCAGGTGGCCAGACCCGGCACGCTTCACAGACGCGAGCGTGTTGGCTCGGCACATATCGGCAATTAGCGACAACCTTTCATACTTGCCTATTGCCGCTGTTTGAACTCGGTGAAATTCTTCGAGAGGGATGAGCGTAATTTCGACCACAGATTATGAGCGCTCCTCTAATGGGTATGGGTCTCGTGATATGGAAGGTAAGTTCGCCTTACCCGTCTGCACCAATTCAGCGGCAATCTGCCAGTCAATCGGTTGATTGACGTCAAATCCTTCGTACCCCTCGGTGAAGAAGGGCATTAGAACGTTCCCCGCAATGCTGTGATCATTGAAAACAACTCGGGTCCACGCGATTTCGAGACTTGCATTCTGCTCGTAAACCTCCGGGAGCGACTGGTACTGCTTGCTGTGCCACGGCTGCTCTGACGTGCCGAACGGCAGAAGGGGTATCATGCGCTTGCCGCGCACAACCCACATTTTCCCGGGATGCTGCTGACACTTTTCGATCGCGCGTAGTGAATCTACGCCCTCTTGCGAAAGAAACTCTCGCCAGGCTCTTCGAATCGTCTCGGCCTGACGCAGCGGAGATGTTGGACGCAGGATGCTAAAGCAATCATAAGTTCGGCCCTCATCGCGCAGCCGTTCAAGCGTGTATTCCACCCAATCGATATCCGGACTAACGTCGCCTGCAAGCTCCACTGGTCGAAGAAAAGGCACCTCCGCTCCGTAATAACGGGCGATGCTGGCGTACAAATCAGAATCAGTCGAAACCAAAACGGAAGCGAAAATCCCGCTTTGCGAAGCCGCTTCGATCGTATAAGCGATTGCTGGATGCCCCGCTATGGGACGAATATTTTTGTCAGCCACTCGTTTGGAACCGGCCCTCGCCGGAATTAAAGCGATTACGGTGGGGACCTTATTCGTCTCAGTCATGCCTGCCTAGCACTCATCCGGATTAATGCTGATGTAGATATCCTTCAAATTCGAATAGACGTCTAGTGCTTCCGTTCCCGGTTCGCGTGAGCCGTTGCCGGACTGTTTCAACCCGCCAAATGGCATATGCGGCTCACTGCCGAATGTTCCTGCATTTACCACAGCAACTCCAGCCTGGACCTTTTGTGTGAACTCGATTGCACGGTGAAGATTGCGCGTGTGAATGCAAGCCGTCAGACCATAAGGAGAATCATTAGCCATGTGCAGTGCTTCGCCAAAGTTATCGACTTTATAAAGACAGGCGATTGGACCGAACAACTCCGTGAGCGAGATTTCGTGATCAGGTCTTACCTTCTCAACAAGAGTAGGTGCCATGTAAAAACCATTGCGGTGTTCCGGGTCGGTAAGTCTCATGCCTCCTGTGAGAATTTTCCCGCCGCTCTCACGAGCTCGTTCAACCGCACGCAGCATATTGAGAAGTTGTCTCTCGTTAATCACCGGGCCAAAGTCGTCCTCATCGTGCGGCCCAACTCTCAATTGTTTTGTCCGCTCAATCAACATATCTCGAAAACGATCATACACAGCGCTAAAAATGATAATGCGGCTCCCGGAAGCACACCGCTGACCGGCGTTACTAAAGGACGAGAGCAATACCCATTTCGCAGCGTTTTCCAGATCGGCGTCGTCACAAACTATCAGCGGGTTCTTTCCTCCTAATTCCAGAGACATCCTGGTGAGACGCCCACCCGCCTCGCGCGCAATCTCGCGGCCCACTCTCGTCGAACCGGTAAAGCTGATGACAGCGACGTCCGGGTGCGAAACAAGCGGTGGACCTGCTTCTTCACCGTATCCCTGTATGACGTTGAGTACGCCTGCAGGAAGACCCGCGTCGTGAGCGATTTTGCTAAACGCCCAGGCAGTAGAAGGCGTGTCTTCTGCAGCCTTGAGAACTGCTGAGTTACCACAAATCAATGCCGGAAACACTTTCCAGGCAACGTTGGCAATCGGCGTGTTGGCCGCGATGATTAGTGCGGCCACACCCAGTGGCTGGCGAATGGTCAAGGCATACTTATGCAGGACGCCGCTGGTAGTCGTACGACCGTAAAGCCTTTGCCCTTCACCCGCCATGAACAGCCCCAACGCTATAGCGGCGTCAGCCTCACTCAACGACGCGCTATAAGACTTACCGGTTTCAAGAGCAACCACTCTTGCGACTTCTTCACGATGTTGCCTCAGACCCATGGCCACATCATGCAAGATTTCTCCCCGCTTTACCGGTGGTAGTTCTGCCCAGGCTAGCTGTGCTTCTTTTGCCACTGCAACTGCCTGTCGAACGTCTTCTGCTCCAGATCTCGCAACCCGGCTTAACAACTCTCCATTATGCGGATTGAGTTTATCCAACGCATCGCCGTTGCTCGACTTACATTCCTGACCATTAATCCAATTATGGATCTCCCCAGGAAAAAGCTCGTTTTTCATATCGCTTTCACCATGAAGTCCACCCACCATCGATAACCACATTCGAACCGGTCATATATGATGAGGCATCAGAGACTAGGAAGACTATCGCTCCATTGTATTCATCCTCGCGCGCCATTCTACCGAGGGGCACGCGCGCGCAATAACCTTTAAGAAACTGTTCGTCCTGATTATTTGCCACGCCGCCGAAGGTGACGGTATTTACTCGAACATTTCGCGGCGCCCAGTAAGTAGCGAGGTAGCGCGTCAGGTTGAGCAAGGCAGACTTGGATACAGAGTATGCCGCTGGCTTAAAAAATGTAGCGTCATCTTTGCGACGATACTCGTAGATGCGTTGATCCGGTGAGATCAGTCCGTAGATCGAACAAATATTGACGATTGAGCCGCGCTCCGCTCGCGCTAACTCGCCACCAATAACCTGGCAGCACTGGAATACCCCTTTCACGTTCACGTCCATCACTTTATCCCAGGAAGCTTCCGGATATGTTTCAAAGGGTCCATTCTCTTCGGCTGGAGAGTTAGGCGGAGAATCCAAGGCTGCGTTATTGATTAGAGCATGCGGAGTACCCCACTTCACTTTGACGCTGTTCAAGGCAGTTTCAATTGAATCGCGCCGCGTAACATCAACGGATAGAAAAAGCAGGTTCTCGGACGTGCTCCGTTCACCAAAAGTTGCCAGGATTCTTTGCTCATCAGCCTGTGCATCAAAGATAGCAACCTTTGCTCCTCTATCTGCCAGCGCCAGGCTGAACTGACGACCTAGCTGCCCGAGGCCCCCGGTGACGATTACCACTTTGTCATTTATATCGAAGAGATCCTGAGGCATGCTTATTTGGAAGTAAGTACACGTTCGAAAAGATCACACACTTCGCGTACTGCTCCATGACCGCCCGTCGCTATTGTTTGATAGCGAGCGTAACGTATCACATCCGGATGGGCGTCTCGGACCACAATCGGAAGACCTACGCAGGTGAGGCAGGGAAGATCGTTCACATCATTACCGACAAATGCAATTTTATCTAAGGAGAGTCCTACTTCGTGAGCAACTGATTCAAGGGCGGCGCGTTTATCGGCACAGCCCTGGATACTGCGAACCCCTAACTTGCGACTTCGTGCAGTTACTACTGGATTGGTTTCAGTGGAGATGATGATTGGCAAGACGTCACAGGCCTCGAGTTTACGCAGACCTATGCCATCGCTGCGATTGCAGCGCACCGCTTCAGTTCCATCCTGGAGCACGTAAACAGCATTGTCTGTGAACACGCCATCGAAATCGAAAGCAACCAAACGCACCTCACGAATCAATTCCTCAACCGAGCGATTACTGGAGACAGAGGATACTTCCGTCACAGCCGCCCATCCAGGTCTTGGAACGAAACGTTTTCATCTGCTTTAAGGGGACGAAGAGCAGCCCTGCCCAGTACTTTTTCGATCTCATACGGAGGCAACCCATCGTTGGGTGATCTAATGGCTACATCATCGCGCGTTAGGATGTGACCAGCTGGCAAGTCGTGAGCTACTACTAACTTCTTCGCCATCTTGTACAGAGGAGCTCTTTCCGTCTCATAGGTTTTCTTGACACCATCTCCAAGCGCAAGACGAACACGCTGGAGATCGCGCACCAGCCGGCGCAAACCCGAGCGTTCCAACGAGAAAGCGTGATCAGTACCTTTCATCGCTCGGTTCAAGGTGAAGTGCTTCTCGATCACTCTCGCTCCCAAAACATAACCTGGCAACGCCATGGCAATGCCGCTGTCATGTGAAGAAAGCCCGATCACAATGTCCGGGAATTCCTCGCAGAAGGTAGTGATCACATTCAAATTCAACTGCTCAAAGGCAGGTGGATAACCGGCCGTACATTGCATAATGCACAACTGTTGATTGATTGGCATTATCGCATTGTAAGCTCGGCGCACGTCATCCATCATTCCGCCTCCCGTGCTAAGAATCATCGGCTTTTGAAAACGAGCAACGTACTGTAAGAGAGGAATGTTTGTAAGATCCCCGGAGGCAAGCTTGAAGGCCGGCATATCCAGCTCTGCCAGGAAGTCGGCACTGTTGAAATCAAAAGCTGTGGCGAAGAAGGTGATGCCAATTTCCTTTGCGTACCGCTGCAGCTCTCGATATTCCTTCGGCCCAAACTCCAACGCCTCGCGATGTTCGCCGTAAGTGGTACCGAAACTATTTTCATTTTCGTAGGGCTTGTGATACATCTCGCGCGTAAATAGAGTGCGATTGTCGCGCTTCTGTAACTTGGCGGCATGAGCCCCACACTCCTTGGCCGCCCGAAACAGCTCCTTCGCGGTTTCCAGATTCCCCTGATGGTTGTGACCAATCTCGGCTATGACGTAGCATTCGCTCTCCTCATCAATCTGAACCGAATCAATCACTAGTCTCGCCATTCCCGTTACCTCCTCAAGCTTCAATACCTACCCAATTCCTCGTTTCCCAGCGACGAACCTTGTCCGACCTTACTTCCCTTTGCTCACACTGAGCACTTCGTCCAAAGCCGCAAACGCCCGGCTCCGAAATATATCATTCGGATCACCATCGGGATAAGGCTCCCTGCATCTTTCCAGCGCGCTTCTAAAAGAATCAACCGAGTCTGTGTCAACGATTATACAAAACGGTTGCACTTCGGCGGGCAATCTTCGATAAAGCCCTTTCAGGACCAATACGTAACACTTGTAGTGTATGGCATCAAGTAGCTTAGTCTTAAAACCAAAGCCATAGTCGGAGAGCAGTGCCATCACGCGTGATTCCGCCAACACTTTGAACGGCGTTGCCAAGAGACCCGTGCGTGTCACCCGCCCGGGCAGCTTTATCGCGCGCGACGGAAAATCACCTGTTATTAGAAATTCCCACTCCGGCAATTCATCCCCCAAACGAGTAACTGCTTTTGAAAAATTCTTCGCCGCGTCTATCAAAAAAGGGAGCGTGCTGAGAGTCGTTGACATCATGCATACGCATTGAGTCTTCTTTTCTCCCGCGACAACTGCCTCGTCATAAGTTCGCGGCAAGAAATAAGGTACGTTTGTCACCTTTGCCGCACCGGTCAAGTACTTCCAGTAATGTTCTTTCTCCCATTGAGTGATGCTGAGCAGGTAGTCTGACCGGTTCGCACATAAACGATCAAGCCGTAAGCGCGAAAAAGTGGTCCGCATGGTGATCAGAGCAACCTTTAAAGTATCCACGCCTGGCAACCCGCTCCCGTTAATTGCGAGCGCACGAAGGTAATGTAAGCGATGATAAAGTTCCGCATTTATAGATCTCGTTAATAACTGTACTTGGGGGGCGTTGCGGCGAAGGTAGAGCAAAGAGTCTGGATACGCGGGCAACTCAAATATTGCGGTTGTGTAATGGCTTAAATTGATTCCTTTGAGCCTCTCCAGAAGCAGTTGGTCAGAGCGATTCTTAACCGCTATTTCGTCAAACGCAATGCCTCGAACATCAAAATACTCAGTTCTGCCACGTACGTCTTTTGTGCTTCCTAAGTGAAGGTGCCGCGAATCGAAAACACTGTCAGGAACTATGTGCAGAACCCTCATTACAAAGCTTAAACCGCGATGCCGCCCCTTTTCTCCAAATATGGAGACTGACTTTCAACAGGTCTATCCGCTCCTGCCAACAACGATTCGGGCGATTAAAAAGCTATGCCGCTCTCTCGTGTTGCTTTCACTGAACCCCTGAGAATTCGACGCACCGGCTTACGCCCGCTCAACATACCACCGTCCGATCGATAAGCCATCGACCCAACCGTTGATTAAATGATCGAGTGCATCCGCGGGCGATCCGACAATTGGTAGGCCATGGCGATTAAACGAAGTGTTGAGTAGTACACCGACGCCGGTACGCTTCTTGAACTCAGATAACACGTCGTACAGCCAGGGGTTATAATCCCGCGAGACGACTTCTGGCCGCATTGTACCGTCAACATGGACAACTGCCGGAACGACCTCTCTAGCGTACTTGCTCGCTTTTACTGCAAAGGTCATATAACGATAGTCTACCGAACCATCCCAGTAGAGGTTTGCATCCTCTTCAAGCAGCGCCGGCGCGAACGGCACAAACCACTCGCGCCCCTTCAGCAATAGATTGATGCGGTCTTTCGCCGAATCCGAACGCGGATCGGCGAGAACGGAACGATTTCCGAGCGCGCGTGGCCCCATCTCGAGGCGTCCTTGAAAAGTGCCCAAAACCTTGCCTTGGGCTAAATAGTCGGCCACAGGACCAGGGGTAGCCTCCGTCACGTTGAGACCATGTTTACCGCGATAGGCCTCTATGCTGTCAAGAATTGCCTCGTCGCTAAAGGAATGACCCAGGTAAGGGTCTCGGAAACGAATTTGCCCGCTGAGGGCTCGTGCCTGGTAGAGGGCTTCCATCGCGGCCCCCGCGGCCAGGCCGCCATCCGCAGAATCTGGAAACACGAAAAAACTCGACGGGTTCAGCTCGTCCCGAATGAGAGCGTTTGCTTTGACGTTGAGCATCACCCCGCCCGCAGCCGCGATGTCATTGATGCCGGTGATGCGCATTGCATCTCGTGCAAAATTGAGCATGTTTTCTTCGCAGTGCTCCTGCGCGAAGTAAGCAAACTGTTCTCGCGGCATTCCTTCCAATACCTTTTTAAAGTCCTCCGTTTGGGCAACCGAGGAAAGAGGATTAGGCACAGTCTTTGACGGGTTGTGCTCGTTGAAACTACGAAATTTCCATCTGATTGAAGATTTGAATAGCCCCTCCTCAACGCTTACTATCGACTTAAAAGGATTGACGGCGCCATTTCCGGAGGCTAGCGCTGCCAGACCCATCGTCTTGTACTCGCCGTCGACCGGGATAAAGCCAAGAGCTTCCGTTGCGGCTTGATAAAAGGAACCCAAACTGTCTTTCGACGGCGAACTGCGAAGGAGTTCCATGCGCCCGTCGCGGTGACCCCGATAGACGGTTCCGCAAAGACCATCGCCTTTTCCGTCAACTGTAAAGACACACGCTTCCTCTAGCCCCGACAGGCGAAACGCGGACGCGGCATGAGCACGGTGGTGGGGTATGTAATAGTGCGCCACCCTGTCCTCCATCAGCCCCAGGTCAGACAGGTAACC